>DASZMF010001012.1:0-5543 GCA_035552035.1 Candidatus Angelobacter sp. | reverse complement strand
AGAGAATCGAGCCCTTGGGATTTTTTACCAACTGGCGGACAGCAAGAAATTCCAGGATGCGGTCTTTGATCTTCTCCAGTCCGTAGTGGTCCTGGTTCAAGATCTTTTCCGCGTGCTCAATGTTACGGATCTCTTTTGATTTCTTCTTCCACGGCACCGCGAGCAGCCAGTCAAGATAATTGCGTGAAACCGTTGACTCAGCCGACATGGGCGGCATGGCTTCAAGCTTCTTCAATTCCTGTATGGCTTTCTCGTGGACTTCCTTGGGCATGCCGGCGGTGTCGATCTTTTTCTTCAGCTCGTCGAACTCGCTCTTTTCGCCGCGGCCCAGCTCTTTCTGGATGGCCTTGATTTTCTCGTTGAGGTAATACTCTTTCTGGGCGCGTTCCATCTGGCGCTTTACGCGCGTCTGGATGGTGCGGTCCATATTGAGTTTTTCAATTTCAATATCCAGCACGTCCGCAATACGGTTCAAGCGCTCTGCGGGATCAAAAATTTCCAGCAGCTCCTGTTTTTCTTCGATTGAAAGCTGCAGGTTCTGCGCGATGGTGTCGCTGAGTTTTGCGGGATCGCTCATGCCGGTAATGATCACGGGCTCAAGGTTGAGCGACTGGCAGAGCTTTACATATTGATCAAACAAATTGTGTACGCGCTGCATGGCAGACTCCAGCAGCTTGCTGGGATCTGTGGGATATTTCACCGTGCGCACTTCGGCTTCAAAGTAGCCTTCAACGTTATTTAGCTTGAGAATTTTGCCGCGTTCCACGCCTTCCACCAGCACCTTGATGTTGCCATCGGGCAGCTTCAGGTTCTGTACGATATTGGCAATGGTGCCAACCTGATAAATCTCATGCGGCTTGGGCTCGTCGATGCTGGCGTCATGCTGCGTGGCCAGGAAGATCTTGCGGTCAGAGGCAAGCGCTTCTTCCAGGGCGCGAACGCTGGACTCGCGGCCTACGATAAACGGGGTCATCATATAAGGGAAGATGACGACGTCACGAATGGGCATCATTGGGAGCTTGCGAGTTTCGAATTTTTCCTTATTCTGGGTCACTGATTCGCCTTTTTGTATCCGTCTTTTTTAATGCGTTTGGGGCCAATTACCTACCATCCTGCTACTACTAAGATTATCACGCATGGCAAGTGGCTGTGGCCAGAGTATTTCTGTGTACTCTTTAATCTGATGTTTGGAATCAATAAGTTAGAAAAAATGCAAGCCTCAGGATTTTCCGGATTGAGGATTTTCGGTGATCACCGAGAATATCTGGCCGGCATCAGGCTGAAAGCCCCAGAAGCCGGCCTGAATGTCCAAAGGGTGGAGATAGACGCAGACCGTGCCCTATCTCTATGGTGCGAACAATCTTTATTCTGACGACCTCATGGTTCCGGCTATTTTGGATTCCGGGTAAATCCACTGGGAAATCCATCGGGCGGAGGACAGCCGCGAACCACAATTGAGCCGTCATCGCCGTAGCAGGTGGTGCAGTCTTCACCAAAGCGGAAACCGCAACTGCCTGTGCTGGTATCAGTGGAGCAGAATCGCGCGAATGGCGGGCACCAGTTGTTCTGTTGATGCCTGGGCGTCTGCATGGCATGAAGAGTGGCAAGACTCAAAGTTAAAATCGTAAATTTCCAAACAAGTTTTACGGGCTTCATTTTTTGGGGTGCTCCTTAACTGCAAATTACCCGCTCATTTTAGAGTCGCTGCCGCGGCGTATCAGCGGATGCGAAGATAAATTTCTTCTTTTAATTTCATTTCAGGAACACCAGAGTCTTTGCCTCAAGGTTTTTGACAGTGGCGCTAACTAAAAAGGAGATAGATCGGTAGAGTCCGCAAACCTATCTCCTTTGGTTGACTATCGCCGATCAGTCTTACAGCGGCCGTGGACAGCCACCGCTCAAAGTTGAGCCGTCAATACCGTAACAGGTGTTGCAATCTTCACCGGCGCGGAATCCGCAATGGCCTCCGCTGGTGTTGGTACTGCAGAATTCTGCATTCTGGCGGCACAGGAAGTTCGTCTGATGTGTGGGCGTCTGCATGGCATGAAGAGTGGCGAGACTGAAACCTAAAATCGCAAGTTTCAAAATAAGTTTTACGGGCTTCATTTTTTTAGTACTCCTTTCAACAACAAATACTTTGCCCAGTTTAGATTTGTTGCCCATGGGAGTAGTTATCACAGGAGAGAATTTTCTTCTTTCGGAATTCCATTTCAGGAAAGGAATGGGAGGTCTGGATCAGGGCTGTAAAAACTTCCGCAAATTGCCAGCGTCTTATTGAGATGAGAGCCAGGCCGGCCGCTTCACCGTACGATTTCAGGAAATTCCACGCGCTTGAGCCAGAAACTTTTTAGCTCTCCCAGCAAGGCGGTCAATTCCTTGATGCTGTCTGGTTTGGTCAGGTAGGCATTGGCGCCGCGTTCAAATGCCTGATTGATATCCACCTGGTGTTTTGATGATGTCAGCATCAGCGTTGGCAGACGCTTCACCGGCCCTTCCTGACTGCGCA
Organism: Candidatus Angelobacter sp.; assembly: GCA_035552035.1. Taxonomy (GTDB): domain Bacteria; phylum Acidobacteriota; class Terriglobia; order Terriglobales; family Acidobacteriaceae; genus Angelobacter. Next base: position 3,037 of record DASZMF010001012.1, on the reverse strand, counting down.
GCCATTGCAGCACTTCGAATCCGGAACGCTTGGGTAGTTTTATATCCAGCAGCATGGTCACGGGCACAGGATACTTTTGGCGATCATCGTAGGGCGCGGTCCCGGCGAGATAGTCCACGGCTTTATCGCCGTCATCCACGCGGATGAGATCGATTGTTCCGGGCGTACGATCCAGAGCAGCCTGAATCAGTTTTGCGTCGAACGTATTGTCTTCCACCAGAAGAATTACCGGCGGCTTGAGTGGATTTGTGTCAATCATAGTGCGGCTGGCAGTGAAATATAAAACCTGCTCCCCTTTCCTGGCGCTGACTCCAGCCAGACTTTGCCGCCGATGCGGTTGATGCCGCGCTTTACAATCGCCAGGCCAATGCCTGTTCCCGGATAGGTCTCGGTCGAGTGCAAGCGTTCAAAGACCTGGAAGATGCGCTCCTGGTGCTGCGGGGCAATTCCAATTCCTTCATCGCAAACTTCAATCACAATATTCCGGCCATCGCGACGGCCCGTAACTTCCACGTGCGGCGTCTGCCCCGGCGGATAAAACTTGAGGCCATTGTTGATCAAGTTGAACAACGTCTGTGTGAGCATGGCCATATTGGCGGAAACCTTGAGCGTGGGATCGACAGATATTTTTACCTGGTCGCGCAACGCTCCCTCAATCTGTTCTTTAGCTGCCTTTAAGGCGTCAGCGACATTCACGGGTGCAGGCTCAATCTCAATCCGGCCCAGCCGGCTGTAATTGAGCAGGTCTTCCACCAGACGATTCATGCGCGTGGCGGACACGGCGACGTTCTGCAACAGCTCAACTACCTGAGCGGGAAGCTGGCCGCCAAAGTCGGTGAGAACGATATCAGTAAACCCCTCAATGGCTCGGATAGGAGAACGCAGGTCATGCGAGACGGAATAGCTGAAGGCTTCCAGTTCGGCGTTGGTACGCTCGCGCTCCGCCACGCGCAGCTCAAGTTCGTCGGCGTGGTGCTGGATTTTTTGCAGCAGCTTCATGCGGTCAGTAACGTCGCGGGTGATCTTGGAGTAGCCCATGATTTCGCCGGTATCATCGCGCAGCGGCGTAATCACCACGCTGGACCAGAAACGGCTGCCATCTTTGCGGACGCGCCAGCCCTCTCCTTCAAAATGGCCCGTGGTGGCGGCTGTTTCCAGCACTTTTGCGGGGAGGCCCGCATCGGCATCCTCTTTGGTATAGAACGTGGAAAAGTGCCTGCCTATGATTTCTTCGGCGGTATAGCTCTTGATTCTCTGTGCGCCAGAATTCCAACTGGTGATGTTGCCATTGCGGTCCAGGGAGTAGATGGCATAGTCGGTTACGCCTTCAATCAGCGTGCGGTAGCGCAACTCGGCTTCGCGGCGGTCAGTGATGTCGCGCGTGATCTTGCCAAAACCAAGCAGCGTACCATCGGTGTCACGGATGGCCGTGATTACCACGTTGGCCCAGAAGCGCGTGCCGTCTTTCCGGATGCGCCAGCCTTCATCCTCATGGCGACCGGTGGCTGCTGCGTTCTTGAGTTCCATTTCAGGCTTTTTGGCCTTTTTATCAACTTCGGGATAGAACGTGGAGAAGTGTTTACCGATGATCTCTGAAGGCTTGTATTGCTTCATCCGTTCGGCGCCAAGATTCCATGAAGCAATAATGCCATCCGGCGTGAGGAGAAAAAGCGCGTAGTCAAGCAGGTTTTCCGCCAGCAGGCGGAAAACGCGCTCTGACTGCAACGGATGCTCCATGTCAGTAACGTTGATAGGCTTCAAATAACCAGCGCTTTCACGCTTGCTGGCGATGGGGCCCATTCAGACCTCAGAAAATGTACGATATGCAAAAATGGCTCGAAGTCGACTTATCTTTTATCTCTCGCGTTTCGCGGATGGCACAATACTACTCTTGAATCAGATGCAGGAACACAGAACCAGGGTTGTGGCAGGGCAGCCATGATGCTGCTGTCCAGCGCCGCTCTACGCGCTGGGCTCCCATGATTCCTGCTGCGCTGACCTGTCCCATGCTGCGCACTTATTAGTTCTGCGGCGTGGTACATTGGATGGATTAAGCGCCGACCTATGCCAACCCAAGAAGCCACGATACTCATTGTTGATGACGACCGCCTGCATCTCAAGCTTTATACGTGGATTCTTCAAGCCGAGGGTTATAAATGCGAGTCGGCGTTGGTGCAAAGCACAGCGGTGGACCTGCCTTCTGACGTCGCCATTGACCTGGTGCTGCTGGATTATCGCCTGAGTAGCTCGCTCAGCCCCGTGGATGTGATTGAGCAATTAAAAGGAAAATTTTCTGCCGCACCCATCGTGATCCTTTCAGAAATGCAGTGGATGCCAGACGACGTGAAAGACCTTGCCACGGCCTTTATCAACAAAGGCGACCCCAAGCGGCTGGTGGAAACGATTAGCGGGATTTTGCAGGGTAAGGCGCAGTAAGGGCTGAACTGAACAAAATCTACCACGGAAGAGATGAAGGATCACGGAGGAAAGGCAAAAATCCTCACTGCGGAGCTATGCGAATGAGCGCGGATCAGAAAATGGCAAAGGCTTTACTTCTGCGCAACTGCGCTCTCTCTGCACCACTGAGTGCTTTCTGCTCTCACCCTGCCGCAAGAAAAGCGGCAGGGTGAAGAAGAGGTTAGCGAGCTAGTTCAAGGGGCTGTTCGTGGATGGGCTGCTGATGACGGCCTGTAGTCCTGAATGAAAATACCGGGCCTACTGGCTGGCCGCGCTTGTCGGTCATACGGACGTAATAAACGGTGTGAGGCTGCAGATTGATCATGGTGCCGCGATGGTTGTCGCCGCCGCGGTGCTCAATGGCATCCACCGCCAGGTTGAAGTTATTAGGATCGGTGCTGTATTGCACGACCAGGTCCTCGCCGTGCTTTGAGGTCCAGGCGATCTTGGCTGAATTGTCATTGGCAAATTCCAGCATGGCTTTCTCAACCTGTCTATCGCCTCCTCTATCGCGGTATTGCGCGGTTGCAGGAGTCCAGGCAGCAAAGCAGGTGCAGAGTAACAGAACCGGTACGAATCT
>DASZMF010001011.1:0-2191 GCA_035552035.1 Candidatus Angelobacter sp. | reverse complement strand
CACCGTGAAGCTGGTCGAAGCGCAACAAGTACAAAAACTTACAACTGATGGCAAGCCGGCTGTCGCCCCTGACGGTAAGCCAGCGATGGAAAAGCTGAGTGAGCAGACCATCGCGCAAGGGCCGGTGGCTTCACAGGAAGCCATCAAGATGCTGGGCACCAATGGCGGCGGATTTTTCAATGCCAACAGCGCTCATCCATTTGAGAATCCAACGCCGTTCACAAACTTTCTGGAGATGTTTTCTATCTTCATTATTCCCGCCGGATTTACTTACACGCTAGGACGCATGACGGGTTCGCAGCGTCATGGGTGGGCAGTCTTTGCGGCAATGGCATTTCTCTTTTTTGTTGGAGTCACGGCTGCTTACTGGGCGGAGTCGAAGGGCAATCCGTTGCTGTCAGGAACAGACCAACACGCTTCTGTTACGCAGCCGGGTGGCAACATGGAAGGCAAAGAGGTCCGTTTTGGCATTGCTAGCTCAGCACTGTTTGCTACGGTAACAACCGACGCCAGCTGCGGCGCAGTGAACGGCGTACATGATTCGTTCACGCCGCTGGGCGGCATGGTGCCCTTGATCAATATCATGCTGGGCGAGGTTGTTTTTGGCGGCGTAGGCGCAGGCATGTATGGGGTCTTGATCTTTGTGGTGATCGCGGTTTTCATTGCCGGTCTCATGGTGGGACGCACGCCGGAATATCTGGGCAAAAAGATTGAGGCATACGACGTAAAGATGGCCATGCTCTACGCGCTTATTTTCCCGCTCTCCATTCTGGTATTCAGCGCGATTTCCTCGCTCTCATCTTCATTCGGGCTTTCCACGCTGACCAATACCGGACCGCACGGTCTTACTGAAGTTCTTTACGCATTCACATCTGCCACGGGTAACAATGGCTCTGCGTTCGCCGGCCTGGGCGCGAACCGCTACTACAACCTGGCCATGGGTTTTGCGATGTTGGTTGGCCGCTTCCTGATGATTGTCCCCATGCTGGCGGTGGCCGGCAATCTTGCGCAGAAGAAAACAGTTCCGCCATCACCGGGAACTTTTCCTGTGACCACGCCGCTTTTTGCCGTGTTGCTGGTGAGCGTGATTATTGTTGTGGGCGCGCTTACATTTTTTCCCGCGCTGAGTCTCGGTCCGATTCTGGAGCACTTACAAATGCACGCGGGAAAAACCTTCTGAGGTTCTAATCAATGTCTGAGACAAGATCATCACGTAAACGGAAACTCTGGGACACAAAAATTGTGCGCGGTGCGCTGCTTGATTCGCTGATCAAACTGAATCCGGCAACCATGATGCGCAATCCGGTCATGTTCGTGGTGGAAGTAGGAAGCGTTGTCACCACTTTTCTGTTGGTGCGCGACGCCATTGCAGCAAAGCCCGGCTTTGGCTTTGATTTGCAGATAACGCTCTGGCTCTGGTTCACGGTGCTCTTCGCGAACTTTGCTGAAGCCATGGCAGAAGGCCGCGGCAAGGCGCAGGCAGAAGCCTTGCGCCGGGCCAAGTCAGAAACTACGGCGCGTCGCATGATCGCAGATGGCACGCTTGAAGAGATTGCGGGATCGAAGCTACGCGCTGGTGACATTGTTATGGTTGCGGCGGGTGAGACTATTCCGGGCGATGGTGAGGTCATTGACGGTGTCGCCTCTGTGGATGAGTCAGCGATTACTGGCGAATCTGCGCCGGTGATTCGTGAGTCGGGTGGCGATCGCTCGGCAGTTACTGGGGGCACACGCGTCCTGTCTGACCAGATCAAAGTCAGGATCAGCTCGAATCCCGGTGAAACTTTTCTTGACCGCATGATTGCCCTGGTGGAAGGCGCGGAGCGGCAGAAGACGCCGAATGAGATCGCGCTGAATATTCTTCTGGCCGGACTTACCGTCATTTTTCTGCTGGCGGTGGTTTCGCTTCAGCCATTTGCGCAGTACTCCGGAGCGCCGCAATCCATCTTTGTGCTTGTCTCCTTGCTTGTCTGCTTGATTCCCACAACCATTGGCGCATTGCTGTCGGCTATTGGAATCGCTGGCATGGACCGACTGGTGCAGCACAATGTTTTGGCTATGTCTGGCCGCGCAGTGGAGGCTGCCGGGGATGTAAATACTCTTTTGCTCGACAAGACTGGAACTATCACACTGGGAAACCGGCAGGCTTCTGATTTTATTGCGGCGCCGGGCGTAAGTAATGATCAATTGG
>DASZMF010001010.1:0-2210 GCA_035552035.1 Candidatus Angelobacter sp. | reverse complement strand
CCATATGAACCAAGACGAACAGAAACCCGGTCCCTCCAAGCCCGAAGTCAGCGCCGCCCGGTTTCCCGGTGTGGCAGCGATTGCTTTGTGGATGCTGCTGGAGTCGCTGATTGGAGTATTCGGGGTGCTCACCAGTCACTTTGCCAGCCATGGAGCGCGCATCGCAGTGCTAGCTGTGTCCACATTGCTCGCACTGGCTGGCCTTGGTCTGTTCAAGATGCGCCGCTGGGGATGGGCACTGGCGTTGGCCGCCGCATTTCTCACCAGCAGCTACGGCATCTACATCATCATGCGCTACCATCAAACCAATTACTGGGTCATGACGCTGGCAAACTTCGTCTTCTTCTTCTATCTCGTCCGCCCAGAAATTCTTCGCCGTCTGAAATAAAGCATTTTCACCGATAGTGCAATGTTATGGGTGCCCCATCCTAGCGTAGCTAGGGTGGGATAGAAGGAAGCCCGCATTCCAGTAATAGTGAAAATGCTTTAGTTTCCCGCGCAACGCACGGCTTACTTCAAATATTTTGCGAAGAAGGCGAACATGCGCCGGTCTGCGTCGGCCGCGTCCGCCAGCCGATAGCCGCCCTTATTGTCGGGATTTTGAAAAGCATGACCCGCGTCCGGATACTCCTTCACATCGACCGGGTGGCCGATCGCCTTCATGGCGGCGGCAAAATCTGCAACATCCTTCGGCGTGATGCCGCGATCCTGCGCTCCAAAGTTCCCCAGGATAGCAGCGTGAATCTTCCTCAACTGAGCCGGATCTGTTTCCGGCGCACCGTAGTTGATGGCCACCGCCTTCAACGATGATTCCGCAATCGCCAGTTGCATGGCAAAACTGCCGCCCATGCACCAACCCGCCGCGCCAATTCGGTTTGCTTTCACATATTTCAGCGCCTTCAAGTACGCCACGCCGGAGCGAAGATATGCCACTCCCCGATCCTGCGGCAACGCCCGCATCAATTCGTGCGCCATCTCCGGATCCGTCGCAACCTGCCCACGATAGAGGTCTACCGCCAGCGTTACATACCCATGCTCGGCAAACATCTGCGCCTGCTGCTTGACCCAATCATTCAGACCCCACCACTCGTGAATGATGACGATCGCCGGAAAAGGTCCAGCCCCTTGCGGGCGATACAGAACGCCATGCACCGTTTCGCTGCCGCTTGGAAAACTGACGTTTTCCGGACCAATCACTTTGGTAGATGATTTCGATTGCGCGATTGCGGAGGCTACGCACCCAAACGAAAATAGCACGTAGAAAAGCACGAAGCAGCGAAAAATCGTCTTCATCCTGACCCATCCTTGCCGACGGAGAAGTGGAGAATGCGTGGAAGGCAAAGTATGCGCAGGATGCTTCCACAAAAACAACGATACGCTGCGAATCAGCGCCCGGCATCTTAATTGTTAAGACGGTCGCGGTGGGCCTAGCCCATGTGCATCCCGCCATTCACATCCAGGACATGGCCGGTAATGTAGCTAGCCTGGTCAGAGGCGAGAAACACCACCGCACTGGCCACATCCTCCGGCGTGCCCGCGCGATCCAGCGGAATCTGCGTCAGCATGGCGCTGCGCTGCTGGTCGTTCAGCACATCGGTCATCGGCGTCGAAATATATCCAGGCGCAACCGCATTTACCGTGATATTTCGCGACGCAAGTTCGCGTGCCAAGGACATCGTCAATCCGATCAACCCCGCTTTGCTGGCGGCATAACTGGCCTGCCCCGCCTGCCCGGTCTCTCCCACCACGCTGCTGATGTTGATGATGCGTCCCCAGCGCGCTTTCAACATGCTGGAGACAGCCGCCTGCGTCAACAGAAACGCGCCCGTCAGGTTTGTTTGCAGCACCGCATTCCAGTCGGCCAGCTTCATCCGCAGCATCAGGTTGTCGCGCGTGATGCCGCCGTTATTCACCAAAATTTCCAGTTTCCCGTACTGCGCCACTACAGCTTTGGTGATGGCTTTGATGGACTCTTCGCTGGCAAGATCCATTTCAAAGGGCATGGCTTTGCCGCCGGCTGCGTCGATTTCCGCCGCAACCTCCGCCAGTTTTGCTCCGTTGCGCGCCGCCAGCGCCACCTGCGCTCCTGCCTTGGCGAGCGCCACGGCGCAGGCGCGGCCAATCCCCTGGCTAGCGCCGGTCACCATGGCCACCCGGCCATCTAATGAAATCATCCAATCAACTCCTTAACTTAAGCGCAATAATTCCGT
>DASZMF010001009.1:0-4486 GCA_035552035.1 Candidatus Angelobacter sp. | reverse complement strand
GCGGATGCCGCTGCCGCGAAGCAGGGCGTCGAGCGGACATTTGAAGACATGGAACCAATTGGCGCGGCGCAGGGTGCGGGGCTGTCGGCAATGCAGGCTAGTGGTTATCAAAAGAATGCTGCGCAGAATTCTACACAACAGAATGACGCTGGCGCTTTGGGCGCGGACGCCGGTGCAGATGACATCGCGATCAATGTGCGTGCGGACCAGGGAGAGCAGCGTAAGACTGTCCTGCCAAAAATTGCTGCGGGCGGATACAAACTGCCGCCGAGTTCGCTGCTGCAACGTCCGGACGATCAGCAGGCCATCAATGAAGCGGAAGTGAAAGAGCTGGCCGTCGTGCTGTCAGAAAAGTGTGCGGAGTTTGGCGTGCACGGCGCGATCACTCAGATCAATCCCGGCCCGGTCGTAACCACGTACGAATTTAAGCCGGAAGCAGGCGTGAAATATAGTCGCGTCACCAGCCTCTCAGATGATCTCTGTCTCGCGATGAAAGCCGAAAGCATTCTGATTGAACGCATGGCCGGCAAATCCACCGTGGGCATCCAGGTGCCCAACCATACGCGCGAGACGATCTGGCTGCGTGAAGTGGTGGAGTCACAGGAATTTCTGAGCGCCAGGAGCAAGCTCACGCTCGCCATGGGCAAAGACATCAACGGGCGGATTATCACCGCGGATTTAGCCACCATGCCCCACATGCTGATTGCAGGCTCCACGGGCTCAGGCAAAAGTGTCGCTATTAATGCGATGATCATGAGCATTCTGTACAAGGCCACGCCTGATCAGGTGCGCTTGATCCTGGTCGATCCCAAGCGCGTTGAGCTGGGAATTTACGAAGGCGTACCGCACCTCTATGTGCCGATCATCAGAGAGCCGAAGCTCGCGGCTAACGCGCTGCGTAACGCCGTGCGCGAGATGGAGCGCCGCCTGAAAGTGCTGGCAGCCAAGGGTGTGCGCAATCTTGACCAGTACAACAAACTGTTTGAGTCCGATACGCCCGGCCTCTTTGACCAGGAGACCGACGAAAAGCCGCTGCCGCAAATCGTGATCATCATTGACGAACTGGCAGACCTGATGATGCTCGACCAGTCGAACGTGGAAGAATCCATCACGCGGCTGGCGCAGATGGCACGCGCCGTGGGCATTCACCTGGTGCTGGCGACGCAGCGCCCGTCCGTGGATGTCATCACCGGCCTCATCAAAGCCAACTTCCCGTCGCGCATTTCGTTCCGCGTGGCCACCAAGATTGACTCGCGTACCATTCTTGACGCCAACGGCGCGGAGTCGCTGCTCGGCAAAGGCGACATGCTTTATCTGCCTTCAGGCTCGGCGCGCGTGCAGCGCGTGCATGCGCCTTACACGTCAGAAAAAGAGACGCACGCGGTGGTCGAGTTCTGGCGCTCACAAGCTGAGGCGCAGTACGAACAGAAATTTCTTGAAGTCCCCAAAGAAGAGCGTGAAGGCTTTTCCGGCTCCAGCGGTGGCGATTCCGCCGATGGCGACGGCGAACAAGATGAGCTTTATCATGATGCCGTGCGCCTGGTCATCGAGTTCGGCAAAGCGTCTACTTCCATGTTGCAGCGACGGTTACGCATTGGCTATGGACGCGCCGCGCATCTCATCGACCTCATGGAATCCGACGGCATTGTAGGCGCCGCCGACGGACCAAAGCCGCGCGAGGTACTGAAGAAACCAGACTGGCTCAACGAAGTAGAAGAGGCCTTACGCTAGCTCAATCTATCCTAGGCCGCAGCCTGCGTTTTCATTGACCGCAGCGCAACAACGCCGAGAACCACTACGGCTCCAACAATCACAATCCACAAAACCGCCGGATGCCGCTCGGTCCACGGTCGCGTATCGGGCCGGCCGGAGTACGCGCTGTTTATCTGCTCGGTGCCGAGCTGTGCTGGTGCAGCAGCTTTATCCATCTGGAAGAGTTTCGCGTAATCGTAAACCGGCGCATCCAGATCTCCGTCGCCGTAGTAGAGCGTGAACTGGCCTGCAGACTGCGTATCAAAATAAATGCGCCGCTCGTATTGCTGCAGGCGAGCGCTTTGCTGCAGCGGATTGTCATCTCCGTTGTGGATAATCAATTTGATCGTCTTTTCCGCCAGCGCGGAAAAGTTCACCACAAAATCCTCTGTATCAATCTTGCTGCCGTTGCGAACCATGTGAACTTTGCTGATCTCTCCAGAACCAATCGGCATGTCATGTTCATTTCTGATTTCCACTGCACGGCGGAAGTTGGGCTGCGCGGGATCAACGTCAAAGATGATCCGGTCCACCGGCATATTTTGCGGCACGTCAAAGGTCAACACGGTGTCATGACCTTCCATGGACGACCTGGGCGACTTTCCCACGTTGAGCCATCGGGCCTGCTGCTCCTGGCGGAACTCCGCGGTAGCGCTCTGAATGTCCGCGGGCTTTACCGGGCCGTCTATCGTCACGCGCAAATATTTATAGGTTGAAACCGGCAACCGGAGCATGGTGTTCGCGCCCAGGTGCTCGCTGGATAGGTCATACAGAATAGGCTGGGCCATCACAACCCAGTGCGGACCATGCAAATCGTCCTGGCCTTCAACTTTGGCATGCGCCACAAAATTTTTCGTCGCCAGCATCAGCTCAACGTGGTCATACTCAGGCAGGCCAGACATATCAAGATTGAACTGCGTCTTGCCGCCAACCGTGCCTTGCTGCAGTATGCGGAGGCTCGTCTGGCTTTGCTCCAGGCCGCCTCGTTCAACCTGCAGCGCATACGGATGTTCCGTCTTTCCGTCATATAGCCTCAGGTCGTCCAGGTCAGGCAGCGCATTTTTCCAGAGCGCTTCATCCACGGTGAAGTAGTGCTGTCCGCTGCTGGTGACCTGCACCGGCCTTTGATATTTGAAATAAGGAACTGCAGGACCGGCAAACACCAGCACCATTAGCCACGCTGCGGTCATTTTCATGCCTGCTCCGTGTTCATGCCTGGCGCTCCTGCTCCGGGCCGCCGTCGTTGCGGTTAGATAGCTTCAGCCAGTCGCGATGATAGGCATAAGAGATTCCCATCAGCATTACGCCCAGCGCAATAAAACTCAGTATCCGGTAAATCTGCTCCAACTCTCGCGAGTCATAAAGAAAGACTTTGCCAATGGTAAACGCAATCAGCACCAGCGCCTGCCAGCGCACGAACGCCGCGCGCCGCATAAAGCCCACCACCATCATGCCCGCGCCGTAGAGAATCCATAGGGCGGAATAAGTAAAGTCGCGGGCAATTTCCAGTTCGCTGGTTCTTGAATAATAAGGATATGGCTGTGGACCGGTGATCTGGGAAATCAGTCTCCAGAAATAGCTATGGGCTTCCAGGGTGAGTGCTATCAGGGCCAGCACGTTAAACGCTACGGCGGCCACTTTCACCAACGGCTTTTCCCGTTCAGTGGCATAACGCTCCGCAGCCGCCACAATGCCGCCCATAATCGCAATGGCCAGCAGAAATGTGCCAAAACGCGCGTTAAAGACCAGCGTCTGCACGTTGAAGTTGTCATAAAACAACAGCCGCGCCACGCCCAGCGCCAGCGCGCATCCGGCAAAGTAGCGCAGCAGGTTCACCTGGATTTTTACCGCCACCCACAGCAGCACGGCAGATTCAATCAGCCAGCCAATCGTGATCCAGTGCGCGTCTAGCTTGAGTGGAATGGCAATGGTAATAAAGACGATGGCGATGGCAATGTGCAGCAGTTTAATCGCCTTGACCGCATCCGCCTCACTGCCCGCGCGCTGCCTGAACTGCGTGCCCAGCAAAATATAAATCGCCGCCAGCGCCAGCGCGTACCAGGTGAGCGTGGCCGTTTCAGAAGAATACATGCCCCAGAGCGCCAGGAAAAAAGCAGCAGCGTTGACGAAGGGCAGAATGATCAATGTGAGTGAAGGGCCAGAGTTTAATCGCGACCGCGTGACGGGCGTAAACAGCGGCACCGCGGAAAAGATGGCAAAGAAAGCAGCCGCAAAAAAGATGGTAATGGGGCGCTCAGTTTTATCGTAATACTGGGCCGCCCATCCCATGTACATAGTCGCCGTGCCCAGCACGCTGCCCCATACAATCCTGCGCCATGGCTTCAAACTCACCATGAATAGAATCGCAAGGTTCAGCAGGCAGACGTAGGAAAATAGGACCACCTCATGGTTCTCTCCGGTGGAAACCAGCGCGGGCGTGCTGTATCCGCCAATCATGGCGTACACAGCCAGAATCTCCGCATCCTGCGTGAGCGCCAGCGTTATGGTGGAAGCCGTCACCAGAATCATGGCGACAAAAGCCACGCTCGATGGGATCAGAGCGTATCTTTGCGACGCCGCCCAGAGCGATAGATACAGAATGCCAATGCCGATCGCTTTCAGTGAATAAGAAAAAGCAACGCTGCCCTTGCTGCGAAAGCGCTCGCTCCATAGCACCACGCCAATCCCGGCGAGCAGGCCAATGGCGACGCGGCCTCCAGGGCCAATCCAACCG
>DASZMF010001008.1:0-6019 GCA_035552035.1 Candidatus Angelobacter sp. | reverse complement strand
GATCTGGGCGTACCTGAATGGCCTGCCCATAGGTGCGAATGGCGGCATCAAAATCTTCCAGGCTGGTTTGTATCCGCGCCAGCACCACAGCCCAACGCGAGTCTTTAGGTGATGCCACCACAGTCTTGCTATAGAAGCCTAGCAATTGGTCTTTGCGTTGATAACGCTGCGCATAATACGCAGCTTCGCTGGTAAGGCCTGCATCGTCAGGGTAAGCATTGAGGATTTCAATATACTGGTCCACGCCTCCCGCATAATCCTTGAGAGCACTGAGGGCGGGAATCAATCCGCGACGCAATGCTGCAAGTCGCTCTTTGCGTTCATCAGCAGACAGGCTCGACTTCTGGAAAAGCTTGATCTTGTCCTGATAGAAATCACGCAGGCCCGCATTGTCGCCAGATCGAGCATACGTTTCTGCGGCTGCCACCAGATATTCGGCGCTGTACGGAGAATCCACAAGCAATGTCAGCAACAATTTACTCGCGGGCTCATACTGGCCAACCTCTGTCATTTTGCGAGCTTCTTCAAAGGTGAACTGGGTTTTCAGAGCCGGATAAGATGCTTTTGCGGCCTGTGCCAGAACATCTATGGCGCGCTGCTGAAGTTTATTGCGCCAGTAAAAATCCACGGTCGAACGCACCACGCCCATGAGCTTAGGATTTTCTTTATACAGCGCCTCCACATTTTGCTGGGCTGAGGCCAGGTCTTTCTTCTGCTCGTAAAAACTTACCAGGGCATAATGCAATTCAAGCCGGCGAACTGGATCAATACTGACGGCTGCCTGGCGTTCCAGAGCATGCTGATGCACAGCTTCCAGAGATTTTTCTTTCGCGGTATTCTCTATGCTTTCCAGCGTCTCCACAGAATTGCTGTGGTCGAGCGCAATAAGCAAAAATGCGGACAGATCTTGTTTACGCCCCTGGGCCTCCAGAACCTCCAGGCGCAACTGGATAGCACCGAGATCATATTTGTTTGCCACAACAGCACGATCTGTGGCGGCATCTACCGCATCATGCGGGACTTTTCGCGTAGCCAGTTGCAGGAGACGCGCCCGTGATTCGGCGTTGGGTGTTTCAGCCAACGCGCCTTTTACATACTCATCAACTGCGCGAGGATAGTCATGCTGGTTTTCATAAATCGCGCCGACCTGATAACTATAAAGCGCGTCATCGTGAAGATTGCTGCGCCCTTGCTGAAGCAATCGCAAGGCATCTTCAAAGAAATAGTAGTCCCAGAAAACGGTGGCCGCATCTTCATAGCTTTGCGCCCGTCCGGGTTCCGTCGCCGGCATCTTGTTCCAATAGGGAGCGGCTTTTGTAAACTGCTCGTGATCTGAATAGATGTCGCCAATGCGCGCCAACCTGGCGCGATCACTGGGTGTGGATTGAAGCAACCGTGATTCAATCTCCACCGCGACATCGGTATCTCCTGGCTCGAAATAAGCAAGCGAGCGATACAACGAAGAAGCGCGCTCCCCAAGCTCTACATCTGCCGGATACTGGCTGGATACGGCAGCAATCACAGGCGCACCTGCCTCAAAGTGAGACCGCCAAAGCTCTGCCTCGCCTATAAAGCGTACGCTTGCGGAATTAGATTTTGCTTCAGCTGTCCAATCAGGTTTGGCGTTGATCGCGGCGCGTAAGGTCTGCAATTCAGATTCGAGCTTGCCGTTGCGAGACAAGTATTCAAAGAATTGGCTGCGCAGTCCTTCGTCGGCAAACCAATAGTTCCGCAGCAGCGCTTCCCGTGCCACCGGGTTCTCAAAGCGCTTGGTTTGATAGAGCGCAAGCAGGTTGTGAACAAACGCCGGGTTGTGCGGAAAGCGTTCGTGCGCAAGCTGATTGAAATGGAGGTCAATCTGTGGCGGCATGCCATAAACGCTGTGCAAATACGTTTCCAAATCGCTGCCGGAAAAAATCTTCAACACCTGGTCGGAGAGTCCCTGTAAATCCTGATTGCGCTTTTTCCGCAGATACCAGCGCGCCAGTTTGTGATACCAGTTCGCTCCCTGGAATTGCTGGATCGCCCGCCTATACACTGCTTCTTCTTCAGTGCCGAGTTGATTGGTCTCAAGAAAAGCGGCGAATCTTTCATAGAGCCCGGGATCGTTAGGATTACGATCCAGCTCCTGTCGCCACACGGCAAGCGCAGCTGTCACCTGATGAAATGACACGAGCCGCGAAATATAACGGTCCAGCACGCGTTGGTATTCCGGAGAGTGTGCACCTACTTGAGTTTGTGTGGCAGACTTCTGCAATGAGAACGCCTGGTGCTGTGTTCCGTTATTGTCGGCTTGTGACTGTTGCTCACTGCCATCGCTGTCTTCGCCGTTATCCTGTCTAGCAGGCGCGCGTTCTGCCGTTTCGGATTGTTCTCCCAGCGGCACACCATCGGCTTTGCGAGCTAACTCCTGCAGCAGGGTGTCATACAGTGCAAACTCCGCTTTGGCATTGCCGGTACGCGCATAGCTATCCGCCATGAGCAACGCCACTTGATTGCGTTGCGGTGCCGCCGAAAATGCCGCCAGGAAATCACTGCCAGCGCTGATCACTGCGGCATCTTCGCCATAAGTTGCGTACGCATCCAGCAAGCGGGCACGCAGTTCCGGCCGCGCATCAGAATTGGGAAAGCGTTTATCAAAAAACGCGACAAGCTCTGCAGCACGTGAGCGATGGAAGTATGGGAGAGCTCGCTTCTCTTCTTCGGAATAGTGTTCCGCGGGAGAGCTGGTATTCAGAATCAAAGAGAGAATGCCGTTCAAATATCCCGGTCCGGAATCCATGGTAGCGATGTCTTTATACATGGAGATATCGCCGGCGCCGAAGCGGATCTGCTGCTCTGGCGCAACTAACAAGATGTTTGTCAGGCCAGCGAGCGCTTTTTCCGGCGAGTCAGGGCCCGGGCTGTTATAGAGCGCGAAGTAATAGCGCGCAGCCTCAGGATAAAGATGAACCGCATTGAGTAATTGCGCAAAGGTATAAAGCTCTTGCGCCGTCCACGCGGCTTTTCGCGTATCCTTTCGCATACTATAATCCGTGATGGCCTGCTGAGACGCCTGGAGATTGCCCTGTTGCTGGTAATAATAGAAGATGCGGCACGCAGCATTGAGATCGTCAGGATTGCGAGCCAATGCGGCATGCGCCTGGTCAAGAAACTTACGCAGGCTGCGGGTCTCGCGCACCAGATCAAAATAATTCTTGATCAGCTCAGGCGGCCACAGCGGCTGGAAGCTCTTCTCATAAACCGCCAGTCCAGCTTCCACCGAACCCTGGTTATAGGCGAGCAATGCGCGGGCCTTGGTGGAAAAGACTTCATCAGCGGGAAATTTCGCGCGGTATCTTGCAATCAGGTCAGCTGCGGCCTTGAAATCTTTTTCATGCAGCAGAAATTCAAAATAGCGGCCATACAGCGCTGGCTCCTGCGGATAGCGCGCGATCCAGGCGTTGTATTGCTCAGTAGAAGCATTCCTTCCCAGGGCCTGCGCCTGAATCACCTGAAACGATCTCTCAAACGCCTGCCACGAGCGCTGTTCAGAAGCGGCAGTAAACTTTTCTGACGGCGGTGAAGGCATCTTACCCGCAGCAGAAAGTGCGCTTACCTCTTCCTTGGGTTGATGACGACGATGATAAAAATCAGCTACCTCCATCTGCGCCGCAGCTTTATCCGTGGAGTTTTGCAGATAGAGCTTCCAGTCAGCTTCTGCAGGGGTGAAGTCTAACTTCTGTTCTTCTTCCAGCGCCTTCAACGAATAAAGATCGGCCTGCTGTGGATGCTGCTTCGCCAGAGCACCGAGCGCGGCAACAGATTCAGCAGGAGGCCGGCGTATAGTGATTGGCCCACCAGGCAGAACAACAGTACGAAAAATAGCTGCTTCAACGATTGAGCGCACTTCAATGTTCTGCACCCATTCCGGCATGGCAGCACGCGCAACCATTAAGCCGGCAGCAAGAAGCATGAGCGACAAGGAGGCTTTCAATAAAGCATTACGGGATAACTTCAATTTGCACCTCCTGCGTGCCGATATTGTGTGCGATGTCTTCTGCGGTGACAATCAAACGATAGCGTCCGGGGGAAAGCTCACTGGGCACGGCGATTTCACCAGTGCTCGCCGATTCGTCAGGGTTCCAGCGAAGGCTCACCGGCGCTGCGCCTTCCATTTGCGCCAGCAATGTACGTGTCCTGGCTGAGGCCTGCACTCGCAATTGAATTGATTCGCCTTTCCTGAACTGCTTGCGATTGAGAACAATCTTCACCGTAGGAGGCTTGCTGGCAATTACAAAGGTCTTGGCCTCACGATAGATAGCGCCATTGCGATCACGCAGCACAAGTCGAACGGTGTGCGTTCCGTCCTCCATTTCAGCCGGCGCGAGAAAGCGCGTTTGCCAGATATCTTCCTTAGTCAGATAACGGAGCGGCTTGGTCAATCCAAAGGGGAAAAGTGCAACGACCGAAACAATAGACGGATCGGTACGGACACGAATCACAGGGTCACCAGGGCGAATCACGCGCGGTCGCAGAAGAGCGCGAGGCACAGCCAGAAACGAGGTATAGGGTGTAACGAATTTGTATTTGCGCGCCAGACGGATGATTTCATCAATGCTGGCTTTGTCTTCTCCATCGCGCTCGATTTTCTCCAGCAGTGCGTCCACACGCGCCTTGGCCCAGAGACGAGGTAGTTGCTCATGCTCAAGAGACTTCTGTGGAAGATCAGCAGAACCATGAATGCTAAACGCATCGCCATTGCGAACCCCTCGCACATCAAATCCCACAGCTTGCTGGCTGGCTTTGTACTGTCCTACCCATGAAGCCATGGAGCCGGCGAAAGATGTGTCCTGCAGCGGATAAATAAGGTCCAGCGATGATTGCGGCGCGCCGGTAAGGCCAATCTGGCCAATGGGATTCATATTCATCTTGGCGATGAACGCATTCAGTTTGAACTCCGTAGGCTCTGTGGAGAGAACGTTTTCCAGTAGGCCGTCATTGCGGGTAAGCAATCTCAGCAAAGGCAGGTTGGCATCGTCGCCAACGGCAAAAACGAATAATTTTGGTCGACTGGCTTCAGGTAGCGCTTTCCATTTCTCTGCATATAGCGCGGAAAGCTTGCCGCTCAAGATTTGCCCGCGAGTGGCAGAACCATCGGTCAACAGGACCAGATAGTTGTTCCCTGACCCGGGCACACATTGTGCTAATCCGGCATCCAGAGCACGCTGCAAATCTGTGCCGCCGCGCAATCGGCTGTTGCGGACAAAGTCAGTCGCCTTCTGCACGTTGGCCGGGTTCGCGCTGCTCATGTTTGGCTGAAAAGCGGTGACGGCACTGTTGAACATCAGCAAATTGAAATGGTCGTCGCCAGAAAGCGAATGCAGAACTTTCTGCATGGCTTCATAGCTGCGCTCCAGCTTGTCCCACTGCATGGAAAGAGAGTTATCAAAGAGCACGACCACATTGTGTGGCGGACGCGCCGGCGTTCCAGTGGATCCAGTAGCTTTCTTGTTGGCCAGCAAAGCCTGCACTTCAACAAAGCCCGGCTCATTGCTGTTGCGCTGCGGTGAAATCTCTGCGGGGCCAGGCTGGCCGGAATCAGGGTTACGGTAGGTGAGCACGCGCAATGAGTCTCCGGCAGCTCGATCAAGTTCATACTGAACGCTGAAGTCCTGCGTAAGAGCTATGTTCTCGCCGGTAAATTCTCCGGTGACCAAGTGTGCGTTCTGCTGGTCGATTTTTAGCGGATAGATTGTGCTGGCCAGCTTGAAGTCGCGAATAGGATACTCAGACCGCAATTCAAAATGGATGATCAAATGCCGCGCGGTCTGAGAATGATATGCCTCTGGCTTGAGCCCAATGCCGAAATAAGATTTGAAGCTCTCTACGGGAATGCTTTCGTGGTATTCAAATTCCAGCCGCTTCGTACCGTAAGCTGGAATGGGTACGATCCGGGCACTGAACGTGGAGGTGTGGCGGGCTTCGCTGGCGGTGCGTTCGCCCATCTGTAACAAGCCGGGATCAATCGACTCCTGCT
>DASZMF010001007.1:0-4741 GCA_035552035.1 Candidatus Angelobacter sp. | reverse complement strand
ACTGTTAGGCGGAAAACGCAGTTGCTTGGTGGCTGGAGATTTCGTATCGCTGACTGTGGTCTGCTCTGAGAGCGTTGTGAGTTCTGTGATCGACTTCTGCACGTCTTTCTCGCCCGCCCATTTTGACGGCAGTTCGAGCTTTGCCTTGCCAGTCCTGCCGCCCTTGAATCTAGCGTTACCTGAAGGCTCATCCTGTCTTGGGCCACAATCGGCTCAAAAGAGTAGTTCACAACATTAGAGGAGGCCGGGGCGGGAAAATTGCATTGTCCAAACCCCAACCCACTTCCAATCGCAAGGAGGCTCACATGGATGATGCTACGGCAGTTCATATTTATGTTGTTGCTTTTTGCGGATTGCGCTCTTGGATTGGCAGGTAGCCTCTGCAGTCTTTGCCATAGCTGTTCCGCCAACCAATGTATCAAGTTCTGACAACTGCAGAACGAGCTCAGCAAGAAAGTTTGCAAAGGAAATCTTCTTAAACGTTGCTTGATACCAGGGCTTTTGGAGAGAAGTCTTTGGAAGCGCTATCTGGAAGCCCCGCTAATTGCCCACAGCAGCTTGCCGAATGGGGTTTCCATGGGCTGCAAACCAGCCCAGCAACCGTGTTTCAAATTCCTGATGGGCGGCGGCCCAGGCCATGGTGTGACCGGCATGTGGTACGAGCCAAAGCTGCACATGGTCTGGCGCGGCCTGGGCAATCAACTGTGAGTGCAGCGGAGAAATATTTCTGTCGTCCGCTCCATGAATCAACAGCACGGGCGTTTTGGAATGCGCTACCGCTTCCAGCGGGCTGGGCATGAGCAGATCAATGCCATAACGCAAGCGCGCATAAATCTCAGCCGACCAGATTGCAGGCCGGCCCAGGGTGCGTCCAAACCACGGCTGTAGATGCAGTGGGCCGGAGATGCGCTCAAAGCTCATTTCGCGTGCGGTGGAAAATGGGCTCTCCACAGCAACCGCACAATATCGGTTTTCCACGGCCAAAGATTGCAACATCAATGCCGCGCCGTAGGATTCGCCAAAGCCATAAACACATTGCGGAGGGTCGTTGGCGTAGATCCAGGAAACCCAGCGGTGAATATCGTCTGCTTCTTTCAGTCCGTAAGTGGCTAGCTCGCCGCCACTCTCGCCATGGCGGCGCGCATCTGGCAGCAGCACAGCGTATCCGTGGGCCAGCAATAATTCACCATATCCGGCAACGCCTTCGCGATTGTCAGTGATTCCGTGCAGCAGAACAACGGCGTTTCCGTTGTAAGTATGAGGGTGGATAAACCAGCCGCGCAGCAACGCTCCATCTGCCGCAGTGATGCTTACATTTTGCAATTCAGCTTGAAAGCTTTTGTGAACCACTGCCGCGATTTGCTGCTGATGCCGTAGCGGCAGGCGATGCAGCTTCAGGCTGGCCTCGGTGATGACAATACCCGCCATGGCGGAGAGCACCAGATAGGCCAGACATGCCGCCAGAACGAGCTTATGCCATGTACGAAACTTATTTATTGGAGCGCCAGAATGATTGGATCGCGACGAGCCCTGCATGGAGTCTTACTCTAAGCCTCACTAATAAAAGACGCAGGGGATCGCGCTGAATTACACCTTCGTTAAAAAAGGTTTTCGTACCCTCGTCACGGGATTCCCAGCTAATCATAAGGACACTCGCTTATTTTCCGGCATACATTGCAGCCGCCTTGTCGGCCAGAATCCTTACGCGGCTGGGCTCAGGATCAATCACCTTCATGTTGTCCCAGTCGTAGGCAAATTCCTTGCCACAGCCCAGGCACACAAAATAAGTGCCTGTGATCGCGGCCACAGCCGAGCGTGGCTGGCCTTTGCGGCAAGTAATAAGCGGCGTACATTTTTTATGACGGCAGCTGAATATCCTGGACCAGGCCATTTGAAACAGTTCGATTACCACAGACACCTCACGAAATGGGCACCCTCAGAGGGTTAAACAATCCTCAAAAAACGCATGATTTGAGTTGGGAGATTCCCTTTGCAAGCATCATGCGCCCCATTTCTTAGGCAGCCATTAGATGTCTGTTAAAAAACCTAATTCATTGCTGGGCAAGGATTATGGGCAGGAGTAAGACGATTTTCAGCACGGCGGCTTATTGCGAGTGATTCAGGTGTTTAAAGGAGGGGGGAGGTTTGCAAAATATATAAGGGGGATACGGCTTCCGGGTCCATATCCCCCTATTAGCAGTCGACGGATGAGCCTGCTTCTGTAGTAGTAGAGTCAGAAGCGTTCCCCGAAATATAGCTGCGCATGAAAAAAATCAAATAAAACTTAACGATTCTTTTAACCGCTTATTATTCAGCAGCTTACACGAAATAAAATTTCTCAAAAAAGCCGTTGGAACCACCCATTCTTCCGGCCTTCCAGTGGATAGAATGGGGTGCATGTCATTTTCCAGCTTTCAGGGGAACGCCGAAACGGTCCACCAGCTCCGCGAGATGCTGGCCCGAGACCGCTTCCCCCACGCCGTGATTCTGGCCGGTCCGCAGGGCGCAGGCAAATACACCCTGGCGCTGATGGTGGCCCGCGCCATGAATTGCCTCAATCCGGTCGAAACAGACGGCCTGCCCGATTACTGCGGCGTATGCAGCAACTGCACCAGGATCGGCCAGGCGGAAGACCTGGAGTCACGATTTGCTGAAGCCGTGGAGGCCCGCGAAGGTCTGCGCGAAACGGACAAGCGCGAAACCCGTATTTTGATCCAGACGCATCCTGATGTGCTTGTGGTACCGCCTGATCCGCCGCAAATGCTGGTAAAAGTTGATCAGGTGCGGCAGGTGATTCAGACATCGCATTACAGGCCGCAAGAGGCGCGAAGGCGCGTGTTTATTTTTGTGGATTCGGCGTTTATGAAAGAGGCGGCCAACGCACTTTTGAAAGTGCTGGAAGAGCCGCCGGATTTTGCCACCATCTTTCTGCTGGCGCGCAATCCCGGCGAGCTGTTGCCGACCATCCGCTCACGCTGCATCACGTTCACGCTCAGCGCGCTGCCGACTGCTGAGATTGAGCAGTATCTGGAAAAGTCCAAGCCAGAGTTGAATCCTCGCCAGCGCCAGCTTGTGGCGCGCCTGAGTGGCGGCGCCATCGGCAGAGCGCAGACTTTAAATCTTGACGACTACATGGCTGCCCGCAAAGATGCTCTCACCCTGCTGGTAACAGCCGTGCGCTCCGCGGAGCATACTGATCTTTTCAAGACCACGGAAACCTACCGCGCGGGCGGCGAGGGCAAGGAAAAGACTGACCGCCTGATCAGCGCGGTTTACGGCCTGCTCAAAGACCTGACCGCGCTGGTCTCCGCCGCTCCGGAGCTGGTGCGGAACACTGACATCGTAACCGAGTTGAAATCGCTGGCTGCCGCCGTTGACTTCCATTGGATCGCGCAGGCCACGCAGCAACTTGGGCACGTGCAGAGCGGCATGCGCCGCAACGTGTTGCGTCCCCTATCACTGGACGCATTTGCGCTAGCGCTGGAACGCTGAGCATTCCAACGAATGCCATGCGTTTTTGTTTTGAAATGTAAAGCTAGAAATCACTGGTTATTGGCCTTCCAGACAATTGAAAAGCCAAACTTGCTGTGGTACGGTAACAACACTAACTCGCACTGGATTCTCGATCACATTTTTTGGATTCAGCCCGCTAGCCGGGTCGGCAACTCTGCCGGGTGGAGTGTTTTTAAAGCGGGACGGAACAATTATGAAGGATGGAATGGATTCTACAGCTGCTCGCCAAGCCCCGGAGCGGACGCACGAAGAAGAGTTTGTAAGCCGGAAATTGATCCGGCCGTCACTCAGCGCCCCAGCCCCCCGCACTGAACCAGTCTCAGAACGCCGTGAGCGCCTGGAACGTACTGACCGCATGCCGTCTGCACCGCGGCGCGGTGGCTCGTCTGAACAGACCCACGCAGAAAACTACTATTACCAGAAACAGATCCAGGGCAAGATCCCCGTGGTGGTGGTTTTGAAAGATGGCGAAGAGATTCAGGGCGTAATTGAGTGGTATGACCGCAACTGCCTAAAGCTCAGCCGCACGGGCTCTGCTTCCCTGCTGGTCTATAAGCCTTCGATCCGCTACATCTATAAAGCCAGCGAAGAGCAAAAATAACCTAATTTGTGCCGTCCGCGTGGCGGCACAATAAGATTCTTCCGCACCGCACAAGTAAAATTCTCCGCAGACCATCCCTCGGCTTCCACGCCGTTTTTTGCATCTATTCAGAGAGAACGCTTTCTTTTACAGAGAGCACGGCGATGACTCTGCCTGGAGGATGCCCATGAAATCCGAGCCCATCAAAGAAGTCTTTAACGAACTGTTTTCCCACCTGGAACGGCTGGAGACGCAGAGTGAGGCCATCCTGCAATTCCTGAAAGAGAAGAAGCGCGTGACTGACAAGCAACTGGCTCCCTATCTGGAACAGGCCGGCAACGCCAGCAATGTGCGCTGGCGCGCCGCGCGGATAAGAATCGAACATCTGCTGGCGAATGCCGAAGAGGAGAAGGAAACCAAGCTGGGCAAGAAGCCTGAGATCGCCGCGGCTGAGACGGCGAAACCAGAAACGGCGAAACCAGAGACAGCCAAGACAGAAGCAGCTACAGGCGAGACGGCAAATAACGCGCAGGCTGCGCCAGCGGAAAACAAACAGCCGGAAAACCAAAAGCAGGAAGTCCAAAAGAAAGAAGCTCAAACAAAAGACAAGGCCGATAAAAAAGTGCAGCCCGAAACAAGCGCTGAATT
>DASZMF010001006.1:0-4686 GCA_035552035.1 Candidatus Angelobacter sp. | reverse complement strand
ACGCGTGATTGACCGCAGCACTGGCAAAGGGCTCAAGTTTGAAGTGGTGAGCGGCAAAGACGCAAAGGCGACTGGACTGGTGCCGCAGCAAACACAAGATAAAGATGAGTTCATTCAAGTGCATTTGTCTGCCTCTGTGCCAAAGGGCGGTGAGACGCGCATCAGGATATTTAAGACCTATGCTGATGCTGCATCTTACACGCTCGCGGACGGGAAGCTGGTTTTCACCAGGCCGCTGGGAATCAAACGAAATGTCGTGGTTCTGCCCAAAGGCTGGGAGCTGATCGAGTGTGCTTCGCCCGCAATCATTTCGACTGACGAGGACGGCCGTGTGCGCGTGAGCTTTTTAAATGATCGTGACGATCAACTACCAGTTAAGATTGTTGCGCGGAGGCTGCCATGAACGCGAAGGCTGCCATGAAAAAGATATCGACATTGGTCTTGCTTGTGCTGACTGCGGCCGCATTGTTGGCACAGGATGAATCATTTCATCGCGCAGAGCAAGACCGCGAGATCAGCTATTGGCTGCTGGAGCCTTCAACGCATCAGTTTTTTATCTCACACGATTTTACGGTTACGCGCGTGGGACAAAAATCTGTACACAGCTTTGTGCGCAAAGGCAGCGCAGTTTCACCAGACGCAAAGATGATTGACCTGGATGCAGGCAAGCTGCTCAAGACCTCAACCGTGACGGGAAAAGAAGTGAATGCGCTGGGATATTATCCTGAGCCGGTTGAACCTGATTCTGTAGCCGTGCAAGGAGATCTTGAACATGCAGTGGCTGAAGGCCAATCCACGCGCGTACGCGTACAGGAGACATATACAGATCCTGTTGGTTATGTTGTCAAAGATCGCGAACTTACGTGGACGAGAACTCTTGGCCGTCCACTGAATTATGTAACTCTTCCTTCGGGCTGGATGCTCACTTCAGTCAATACTCCAGCGGTCATCACACTGGATGAACAAGCACGCGTCAAGCTGCGATTTACAAATATTCGCAACGGCGATCTGGCAATTGTGATCAAAGCAAAGAAGCGGCCTGTCACCAAGTAGTTTGCTCACTTTTTTGCACGCGAATTTAGGCGGCAATTTACTTGCGTCGTTGGCGCGCAACTTCATACATCACAACGGCTGCAGCAACTGACACATTGAGCGAAGGCACTTTGCCCATCATGGGAATCTTCACCAGGAAGTCGCATTTTTTGCGGATCTGCTCATGCAAGCCGTGGCCTTCAGCGCCCAGAATCAGAGCGCAATCCATTTTGTAATCAAGCTGGTCGTAGATTTTGTCGCCGCGTTCATCCAGGCCAACAGTCCATATGTTGCTGGACTTCAATTCTTCCAGCGCGCGGCCAGCGTTGGTAACGCGCGCAATCGGCAGATATTCTGAAGCGCCGGCAGAAGCTTTGACCACAGTGCCGGTGACGCCCACAGAGCGTCGCTCAGGAATAATGATGCCGTCAGCGCCAGCGCCTTCTGCCGTGCGAATAATTGCACCAAGGTTGTGCGGATCTTCAATGCCATCGAGCAGCAGCACAAACGCATGCTGCCCGCGCTTGTGTGCCAGCACGTCTTCCACGTCGCCATATTGTTTTTCTGCCGTGACGGCCACAACGCCCTGATGATTGGCCACTTGCGCTAGCCGGCTCAGTTGCTCGCGAGGCATGGTGCGCACCGGCACGCCGGCGGCGCGGCAGAGTTGAACAATCTTCTGTGTGCGAGCATCGCCGCGTCCGGGCACCATGGCCACGTAATCAAAGCCACGTCCGCGCGCAGTCAGCGCTTCTTCCACCGCATGGATACCAAAAATAATCATAGACACTGAAGATATTAACTGACACGCAAAAGTCTTGCAGCAATCGGGCTTTGTGTTTTACATTGATCCGGCTTTTAGGATATATCCAGAGACGAACCGTTTTTCAAGACGAGCTATTCTTCTTCCATGCCACACAAAAAGAGCAGGCAGTTGCCGATTGTCCTTTCCATCGCGGGCCATGATCCGTCGTCCGGCGCTGGAATCACCGCGGACATTAAGACCATAGCCGCGCACGGCTGTTACGGTGTCACCTGCATTACGGCTCTTACAGTGCAATCCA
Source organism: Candidatus Angelobacter sp. (assembly GCA_035552035.1). Lineage (GTDB taxonomy): Bacteria > Acidobacteriota > Terriglobia > Terriglobales > Acidobacteriaceae > Angelobacter. The sequence continues at coordinate 2,590 of DASZMF010001006.1, read as the reverse complement.
CGCGCGGCGTAAAACGCGTCGATCCCATGGAAGGCCAGCTGATTACTGAGACGCTGGAGCAACTCATGGACGATCTCGACATTGCCGCGGTAAAGATTGGCATGCTAGCTTCGGCTGAAGCGGCGAAAGCAGTAGCTGCGTTTCTCAAGCGCCATGCCATACGATTTGTAGTGCTCGATCCCATTATCCGTTCCAGTTCCGGAGCCGAGTTGATCTCTCGAGAAGGTCTGCGGATTTTAAAAGACCGCGTTCTTCCTCGCGTTTATGTAACCACTCCGAACATTGATGAAGCCGCGGCACTCACTGAGCTGAATGTAACTACTGCAGACGAAATGCAGCTAGCTGCTTTGCGACTGCATGAAATGGGCGCGTACAACGTGATTATTACCGGCGGACACCTTGATCCGCCGAACGATCTGGTCAGCGAGGCAGGCAAGCGCGTGACTATCCTGAAAGGCGAGAAAGTTTCCTCGCGCTCAACGCATGGAACCGGCTGCGCTTTTTCTACTGCGCTAGCCTGTAACCTGGCGATGGGCAAAGATCTGGTCACTGCCGCCAAAGCCGCAAAAAAATTTGTTGAAGCCTCACTGCATAAAGCGCCGGCCATCGGCAAGGGAATCGGCCCAATTATTTAAGCCGAATCTCCGAACAAAGCCTGAAACTATTCAAGCTATCTAACTTCGGCAAAATCACAAATCACAAATCACAAATCACAAATCAACTAATTCCCCGGATTCTGAGAATTCGGTTGCTGAGAATTCGGCTGTGTCTGCTGCGGCTGCGATGGCGTCTGCTGCTGCGCCGGACGCGTCTTCAACTCCGGCGCAGTTTGCTGCTGTTGATCGGTCTGCGGAGCAGCACTGTCTGGTGCCGGAGCGACATTCGGTGTAGCTGCGCCACCTTGCGGCGTACCGTCTGCTGGAGGCTGCCTGAATTCTGGCGGCGTCAGGTTCGGATTATTTTTTGGTTCAACCACGGTGCGGTTGTCGCGTGTCTTCAGTGCCGGGGCTGCGCCGCTGCGGCGTCTGGCTTCTGCCTGTGCATTAAAGCTTGATTCCACCAGCGTGCTGCTCTGTTCCGCCACTGCCGCGCCAGTCTGTCCTTCCAATTCCGGACGCGTCGATACCATCACCTTCTGCCTTGCCCGCTCCGCGCGTTGCGCCTGTTCATAAAAAGATTGCGCCGTTTCTTTGTCGCCTTCCATCTCCGCCAGGTAACCCATGTTGTTTATGGCAAAAGAATTGTTCGGATCGAGTTTGTACGCCGCCTGGAAATTCTCGCGCGCGGTCTTGCGGTCATTCCGATTCATGGCAGAAACGCCGCGCACATTCAGCCTGGCCACGCGGTCCTGCAGGTCTTGAGATTTGCCCAGCTCTTTGCGGCTGCTCTCTGCATTGCGCGCCGCCACTTCGCTGATCGGCCGTCCGCGCCAGCTTTTGTTAAAGGCAATCACAATCGGCTCGCGAGACCCGGTGGCCGCCGAGCGATCATAGAATTTAATCGCATCTTCCAGCTCGCCTTCTTTTTCCTTGGCAAAGCCCATATTGTTCAGCGTGAAAGGATTGTTCGGCTCAATCTTCAGCGCCTGCTGCAATACCACATCTGCTTCCGGCGCGCGATCGCGATTGAGCAAGTCCAGTGCCTCGCTATTCAGTCCATTGACCTTCATTGGACCTTCAGCCGTGTGGCCGGCCACCGTCGCCACGGTCTTGCCTTGCATCTCTTCCGCCGTGGATTTATCAACGATTGCCTCAGACGTGTTGGCCTGCGCCATGTCATAGTAGCGCTGTGCGCGGTCCAGGCTGCCTTCCAGCTCCGCCACATAACCAAGGTTATTCAGCGTAAACGGATCATTCGGGTCAATCAGGTATGCCTTATAGAAGAGCCGCTTGGCCCGGTTGATGTCGTTTTTCTTAAGCGCCGCAACGCCATCGCGATTCAACGCCTGCACCGGCGTGTACTTGCTCTTTTTGGGCAGGGGAATGCGGACCTGCTGGGCTGCCGCCGTGCTGCATAAAACGGCGCCGCACAAAATGGTGCCGCACAAGAATGACATCAGAACTGCGGGCGCTACAACGTATATGGGGGAACGCATGTGTCGTTAAGTCCTCGCTTGGCCGTTTCTCACACTCCGGCGCAAGGCAGTAACTCTGCTTGTCTGTTGGATGGCAAAAGTCACAGTTAGGTTGGGCAACCAAATGTCGGGCAACCAAAATTCAGTGTTTCTGCTGCCATCTGAGCTGCTGCTTGCTGCATCCAAGTAATTGTTCATTAGAACTGTGATTTTTAGGCCCCTTGTTTTGCTGATATTGGAATGGCCGTGTTTCTGAACCGTGTTTTGCGAATAACGTCTTGCGAATAACGTTTGTCGAATAACGCTTGAATAAAGTCCCAACGTGGGTGTTTCTAAAAACTATGCAACGTTCCCCTATAGCTTTGCTAGCTGTTCTGTTCGTAGCTCTGTCGGCCATTTCTGCCGGAGCGCAGTCTAACCCAGCCACGCCCAAGCCAGGTTCTGGCGTGCCGGAAACTTCTGTGCCCAGTGCGCCCGCGCCAGCCAGCTCCACGCCGCAGCCGCCCGCAGCAGCCA
>DASZMF010001005.1:0-1525 GCA_035552035.1 Candidatus Angelobacter sp. | reverse complement strand
GCAGCTTCACCTTCCTTGGTACTTCATTCACCGTGAATCGTATGGGTTATGGCGCAATGCAGCTTGCCGGCCCGCACGTGTGGGGACCTCCGCGCGACCGCGACGCTGCTCTTGCTGTTCTGCGTGAGGCCGTTGCTTCCGGCGTGAATCACATTGATACCAGCGATTTTTACGGCCCGTATGTGACCAATCAAATTATCAAGCAGGCGATCCATCCTTATCCGGACGGTCTGGTGATCGTCACCAAATTGGGCGCTCGCCGAGGCGATGACAAGTCATGGCTCCCAGCACTTTCGCGCGAAGACCTGACCGCCGGCGTTCATGACAATCTGAAAAATCTGGGACTCGAAGCGCTCGATGTGGTGAATCTCCGCGTCGGCGGCGTGCTTGGTCCAATGGAAGGTTCGATTGCCGAACCGCTGAGCGTACTGGTTGATCTCAAGCGCCAGGGGCTGATTCGCCATCTCGGCCTGAGCAACGTGAGCCCAGAGCAACTGGCAGAAGCGCAGAAAGCTACGCCGATTGTCTGCGTGCAGAATCTCTACAACGTCGCCAATAGAACAGATGACGCTTTCATCAAAAGTCTGGCCGCGCAGGGCATTGCGTATGTGCCGTTCTTCCCGCTCGGGGGCTTCACGCCGCTGCAGTCATCGAAACTCAATGAAGCTGCTGCGACGCTGCAGGCTACTCCGATGCAGGTAGCGCTGGCGTGGCTTCTTCATCGCTCGCCCAACATTGTGCTGATCCCCGGCACGTCTTCGGTAGAGCATCTGCGCGAAAATCTCAAGGCGGCAACACTACAAATTCCCGCGGAGATCATCGTCAGCCTTGATTCAATCGCCGCAGATGCAACCAGCGGCAAAGCCTGATTCCACATATTTCTTGGTTGCGCTAAATTAGAACTTTGAAATCATGCCTGTCAGCCTCTTGACTGGCGGGCGTTTTCTTTGCCGGAAGAAAATGCCGGAGTTTATTGCCTTTGGTTGCTCGCGTGCTTTTGATTTCACGCTCGAATACCAAAATGAACTTCCTGAATTCCTCTTTTGGATACAACTCTCCAGAAATAGTTTGCGCAATTTTTGCGAATGCTGATTCGCAGCATCGAATATTCCCGTACGCGTTGATGAAGGCTGTCCCGAATCGAGAAGCATTATCTTGTCACGCGCGTATCGGGCCTCGTAATAAGCAAATACTTTTTAGGAGGAGCTTCATGAGTTTTAGTTCTCTTGTTCCCCGTTGCGGCATTATCTTGTTTGCGTGCCGCAAATCAATCATGGCTGTTTTTATTCTTACTGCCTTCGCCAGCCTGGCAAACGCCCAGGTTATTTTGCCGGCGCCACAAGAGACAATTTCTGTTTCTGGCGGCGGAGCTCTCAGTTATAGCGTCCGTTCCACAAAGTTTCCCTGCGGAAACAGCTTTCCTGTAGGTGGTATTCCTCCTGGCAACTATATCCTTCAAAATGTTTATCAGAATTTTGTTTACACAGATGTCTATGGCGCTCAAAATACTGAGTCCGCAACTTTG
>DASZMF010001004.1:0-11917 GCA_035552035.1 Candidatus Angelobacter sp. | reverse complement strand
TTATCAATTTTAAATTCTGAGACAGTGTTGATTGTCGGCTGGAAAGTAACCTGGTTCTGGGACATATCGCTCAGGTTAATACCATTAATCATGAAGTTGACGGCATCTTCGCGTCCGCCGGCAGAGTTAAAGGCAAAAGAGCCTTGTCCGCGCAACGGCGCGGTAAGAAAGCCGTTCTGCGGCGGAGTAACTGTTCCCGGAATCAACAGCGCCAGATCAACAAAATGGCGGCCATTCAGTGGAATATCCTGCACCGTGCGCTGGTTGATAATCTGTCCCACAGTCATGGTTGTAGCTTCAATGACTGGTGCGGTCGCTTCCACCGTAACCACGGCGTTTGTACTGGCTACTTTCAAGGCAAAATTCTGGACTGAGTTATTGCTGACCTGCAGAACAAGATCTTTGGCCAACTGCACTTCAAATCCATTCATCTCCACTTGAACGGAATAAATGCCGGGCGGCAACGCAGGAACCTCATATGAACCGGCGCCGCTGGTCTGGGCAATTCTCTCAATTCCCAGAGCTGCATTTTTGATGGTCACTTTGGCGCCGACAACTGCGGCCCCGCTTTGATCGGTGACAGTGCCTAAAATCTTCGCGGTGGTTTGGGCAAATGCGGTCGCGGCAAACATGGAAATTAGCAGCGCCAGCAGCCATGGGGAAAAAGCTACCTTTCTTAACATCTTATCTCCCTCCTAAGGAAACGGCAGTGATATGCACAGAAAACGAATACGAATCATTGATCAATAAAAATTGAATTTGATTTTCTGTTTAACGATCCTCGCAAGTACCATCGCGCGAAGCTTAATTTGTTTTGTGCATTCAGAGTTCCATTTCCCATTGTGACAAAGCGATGGATAAAGGCTTGTTTATGGAAGAAATGTTGCAGGCGGATTCCAAAATGTGTAGCGAGGCAAACTACTCACTACTGATTTTGGAAAAGACATGAGCTAACGCACGATAGAAGCTAACAAGAGGTATTAGCTTGGCAGCTCGTCACTGATTTGGTTCACCTATCAAACTTGCACTAAGTAGAAGTATAACTATCGATAAATAGAAACATCTTGTCCCAAAATGGGAAGCGCAATCTAGTTCAAAAACATTTTCTGCGAAACACAAATACTTTCTACTTTGGATTTGCGTGGCTTGGGGGAACTGGAAGACGATTATTGTTGCCGGCGCGTGGCGTCACGTCATTTTCAGCCCGGGCTGAATCGCTATGGATTACATCGACCGTGAGTGGACGCTGCAATACCATCTCAAGCGAAGTTCCCTGCTCAATGCGGACATCCTGCCCGCGCGTAAACAGCACTTCACCCAAACCAACGGCGGCTCCGGCCAGTCCGCCTATGCCGGCACCCGTACCGGTTCTGGACGCCACGGCGCCAACCACCGCTCCGGTCGCTCCAGTTTTTGCCACGGTTCCGGCATCTTTGGCCTTTTGACCATTAGCCTTTACGGTGCCTTCTTTGTCGGCGACTTCACTGTTTTGTGCTCCAGGTTCGTTGCCCAGAGAGCCTGGGATGTCTATGGTGTATCCGTTGGGAAAGATCAGCGTGGTGAAGTGGAAAAGAATTTCAGCGCGGCCTTTGATTCTTCCAGCGCGCTTTACTTCGGCGATCTGGCCTTTTACATAAGTACCGGCGGGAATCACAGTGACATTATCTTGCGTCACGGGAAAGCTGGTCTGGCAGTAAACGCCATCGCCAACACGCGCGCTTTTGGTGGTGATGGGACTCTTCAAGTTCAGCAAAACCTGGGTACCGGCGGGAACGACCATCTGCTTGATAGCTGGATTATTCGGGATTCCTACATTCGGGCTGCTCGTGGCGGCTGAGGCAGGTACGGGAACAACGGTGTTTGCCGGACTGTCAGCGGCGGTGGGCGTTTGCGCAAAAGCGCCTAACGAAGCTACTAACAGGAATGCAAATAGCGCGCGCATAAGAGCACCTCAGTTGAAAATTCATTGTAGAGCTGTTGGTAGAACGCAGCTAGCCGCTGTTTCTTGCCTGCTCCATCTCGGCAATAATGGCTTGCGCAGCCTGCGCAGGGTTGTCAGCATGGGTGATCGGGCGCCCGACGACGATGTGACTGGCTCCATTGCCGATGGCCAATGCTGGCGTGGCGATGCGCTGCTGATCGTGCGTTTCAGCACCTGCGGGCCGTATGCCCGGCGTGACAATCATGAAATTCTCGCCTACCTGTTTCCTAAGCGGAAGAAGCTCCCGCGGCGAGCTGATGATTCCCTGGCATCCGGCGCTTTGGGCCAGAGAGGCCATCCGCACGGCCTGATCCGCAACTTCGCTGGCTACACCTACTTCATGCAGATCGTCTGCGCTCAGGCTGGTCAGTACGGTTACAGCCAGAACATTTACCCGTCCCGCTGAAGCCTCTACGGCTGCCTGAAGCATGGCCGCTCCGCCGCTGGCATGCACCGTGAGCATATGCACCCCCAGCTCTGCCGCGGCTTTTACCGCATGGCTTACGGTGTTGGGAATGTCATGAAGTTTTAGGTCGAGAAAAACCCGTCGGCCGGAAGCGACCAGATCCCGCACAAAGCCGGGGCCTTCATTGGTGAAGAGCTGTAATCCAACTTTATATATGCCGGCAGCTTCACCAACGCGCTGAACCATTTGCTGGGCTTCAGCGGCACTGGAGACATCAAGGGCAACAATGAGGCGATCCCGCATCCCCAAGCTTACGGGGGATGCAGGCGAGGCTACAGATAGAGGAGAATGTGCGGCCATGCTCCCAAGTATATCCTTTTTTCGCTTATTTTGCGCTGAAGCCCTGATTGGAGGCCATGTGTTCAGGCTGGATCAGGTCGATCCGGACGCGCTCTACGCCGTCACGGAAATTGAGCATTCTGGCAGCGCTATAGCTGAGATCCATAATGCGGTCTCCCACGTATGGGCCACGATCATTGACCCGGACCACGATCCATTTGCCGTTCTTCAAATTGGTTACCTTAACAAAGGTTCCTAAAGGAAGCGTACGGTGAGCGGCTGTGAATTCGAACATGTCAAAATCTTCACCGCTGGCTGTGGTTCTGCCGTGGAACTGCTTGCCATACCAAGAGGCGCTTCCCACCTGAAAAGGTTTGGGCTCAACTTTTGTACTCTTCGTTTTTGCGATCTGGGTTTTTGGGGCTTTCACTGCCACGGGGATGGCATTGGGTTTAGCTTGGGGCTGTTGGTGGTTTGGAACTGTAGCCGCCCCCATGTTGGCTGCCAGACAGAATGCGGCCGCCAGTATGGATAGTGCTCGGTTCATGCAAACTCCTTGACATACAGAATCTGGATTCCCCCTGAAGACGGCTTGGTAATTTTATGGAATCACAAGATGAAATTGCAACCTTCTTGTGCTTCCGGTAAAAGTCAACCCGTCTCTTTTTTACCACGTGCTGAAATCCAGTTTGAATCCTTGGCCTAAGTAACTTACCTTAACTATTCTACCCCAAGTTAGATGCCCGCCCCCATAAACCTGTTGTTCAATCGTTACTGATGACTGTAAATATAAGATGTTCATTTTCATGTACTTACATATTATAAGATAAAATTTTGCACACAGGAGGCGAAGATGCGGTTCCAGCAGGCTCTCTTAGTGCCCATATCGCGTCTATATTCAAAGACGGATTATCTCGCTGATTCCCTGTTCGCAGCCAAAGAATGGCATCCTCTATACTGGTGTTCTATGGTTGCCAACCGTGAAGTTGAGATCAAATTCAGGGTAGAAAACGCTGACAATCTGACCGCCGGGCTGGAAATCGAGGGGTTCGAGCTGATCACCCCTCGCACCCATGAGATGAACACGCTGTATGAGCAGCCGGGCGGTGAGCTCAGGAAAAGAGGCGCCTTGCTCCGCCTCAGAGAGTACGGCCCCAAGTGGATCCTCACATATAAAGACAAGACTGGCCCCCAATCTGACCGGCATAAGTCCCGCCGGGAGATTGAAACCGTGGTGGAAAATGGCCAGGCCATGACCCAGATGCTGGAAGCCCTGGGCTACAGTCCCAGCTTTCGTTATGAGAAATTCCGCAGCGAATGGAGCGACTCAACCGGCCACGTGGTGGTCGACGAGACGCCGATTGGCACTTTTGGCGAAATCGAGGGGCCGCCCGAATGGATTGACGCCACCGCCCGGCGGCTGAATATCTCGACTGAGCAATACCTCAAAGAGTCTTACGCCGAACTTTTTGCCGCTTGGAAGCGCAAAACCAGGAGTGAAGCGGTGGAAATGACATTCGAGGCGGTTAAATAACCAGCTACAATTCCCAGCATCCTTTCTTCCCTTCCCAGGAGTTCGCGGAATGTATGACTACATAATTGTGGGCGCTGGATCTGCCGGATGCGTCCTGGCCAACCGCCTGAGTGAAGATCCCACGATAAAAGTGCTGCTGCTGGAGGCCGGCGGCCGCGACAACAGGAAAGAAATCCAGATTCCGCTGGCATTTTCCAGGCTCTTCAAAGGCCCGTGCGACTGGACTTACTTCACCGAACCCGAGCCGCATCTGGGAAATCGCAGCTTGTACTGGCCGCGCGGCAAGGTACTGGGCGGCAGCAGTTCCATGAATGCCATGATCTATGTGCGCGGCCATCGCGCGGACTATGACCAGTGGCGCGATCTGGGCAATCCCGGCTGGGGCTATGCCGATGTGCTGCCTTATTTCAAGAAATCTGAAAATCAGCAGCACGGGCCTTCTGAATATCACGGAGCTTCTGGGCCGCTGCGCGTGAGCGATCTTTGCTCGCCCAGCCTGCTCTCTGAGGCGTTTGTGGCTGCCGGAGAAGAAGCAGGGTTTGCCCGCAATCCGGATTTCAATGGCGCGGAGCAAGAGGGCTTTGGGCTTCATCAGGTAACGCAGAGTGGTGGCAAGCGACACAGCGCGGCTGCAGCGTTTCTGCACCCGGTAATGGCGCGCAAGAACCTCACGGTGCGGACAGACGTACACGTCTTTGGCATTTACTTTGAAGGCAAACGTGCAGCCATTGTCAGCTTCCAGCAAGGCGGAGGCAGCGTGCAGGAGCGCGCTGAGCGTGAGATTATCCTGTGCGCTGGGGCCATTGGTTCGCCGCAGTTGCTCATGCTCTCTGGCGTGGGGCCAGCCGAACACTTGCGCCAGCTGGATATTCCTCTCGTCCGCGATCTGCCGGGAGTCGGCAAAAATCTACAGGACCATGCAGCCAGCGGCGTTGCTTATGCATGCACCAAGCCCGTGAGCCTGGCCAGCGCCGAGGATTTCTCCAACGTGCTCCGCTATCTCATGTTCAAGAAAGGCCCACTTACTTCCAATGTAGCCGAGGCCGGCGCGTTCGTCAGGACGTCTGCGGACTGCACCGTGCCGGACCTGCAATTTCATTTTGGCGTCGGCTATTTTGTTGAGCACGGCTTTCAAAAGATCAAAGGCCATGCCTTCACCATTGGGCCAACGCTGCTGCATCCGCACAGCCGGGGAGAAATCCGGCTACGCTCCAGCAATCCGCTGGACGCGCCTTCCATCCGCGCCAACTATTTTGCTGACTCCCGCGATCTGGATGTAATGCTGGCAGGCGTAAAACTTGCGCGCACGCTAGCGGCGACCAAGGCTTTCGCCGGCTATTGCGGCGCGGAACTTCATCCCGGCCCGGAAGCGAAAGATGACAACGCTTTGCGCGATCACATCGCCAAATTTACTGAGACGCTTTATCACCCTGTGGGTACATGCAAAATGGGGCAGGACGCAACGGCTGTCGTGGATTCAGAACTGCGCGTACACGGCGTGGAAGGTCTGCGCGTGGTGGATGCATCCATTATGCCGACCATCGTTGGCGGAAATACCAATGCACCCACAATGATGATCGCGGAGAAAGCTGCGGATCTGATCAAGAGCGGATATTCTGCGCGACGGATGGAGAGCTATTCCGGAACCCTGGCTTCACGATGAAACCCTGAATAGGAAGCACCCATGAAAGAGGAAGAGTTCGATGCGCTGATGCAGGGCCGGTCTTTCGGAACCAAGGACGCGATGCGCGCCGAAACTCAGTTGCGGCGCATATTTACTCTTGGCGCTGAGGTATGGGGCAAAACTCCCGACGACCTGAAGCGTCAACTGTCCGCGCCACATCCGGAAATACGGCCGGGCATAGAATTATCCGATTTGCAGGAATTGCTACGCCGTGTTGAAACAATATTGGCTGCTTTCCACGACCCCAAAAACGCTTGGTTAGCTCCATCTGTTGTTGCGCTTCTTCACCGACCATTGCTGTGGGCACTCAACAATTCACTGCATGGGAGGCCCGCTGCGAAATTGTCCGCCGCGCCATTCGGTATCTGGAAACGCGCTGAATCTCTTAGCCAACCAGCCTTGAGAAAAACACCGTTTGTCGCCAGGAATTCTGATTTTGGATAAGATTGTCCGTGCCAAAAACTATGGAAGCTCAATCTCGCCGACGCGCTGGCGTAAAGGATAAAAGAGCGAACGACCAAGAGTTGATGGCACTGATGGCATCGATTGCCTCGGGCGACACCACTAAAGTGATGGAGGTTGTGGCTGCTCACCCCGATCTGGTGCAGATAGCGGCACCCAAGGGCGCTTCGCGGACAGAGGCTTCTGAATACTTTTTCCCGAAGATCCGGCATTACGTCTATGCCGGCGACACGGCGCTCCATATAGCGGCAGCGGGATTTAGATTTGAAGCGGCGCAGCTACTGATCGGGCATGGCGCAAACGCAACGGCAAAAAATCGCCGTGGAGCGGAGCCTCTGCATTACGCAGCGGACAGCAATACCTGGAATCCCGCCGCGCAGGTTGCAACCATTGAATGCCTGGTCCGGGCTGGAGCGAATCCGAACTCGACCGACAAGAGCGGCGTCGCCCCAATCCATCGCGCAGTCCGCACCCGATGCGCAGCCGCCGTCCAGGCTTTACTTTCTGCCGGAGCAAAACCAGATCTGCCGAATAAGAACGGCTCAACACCTCTCCATCTTGCAGTGCAAAACACCGGACGCAGCGGCAGCGGTAATCCTGAAGCGGTTGAGCAACAGCGCCAGATCATCCTGCTGCTTCTGCAAAACGGGGCGTCTATCAAACGCAAGGATAGCTCCGGCAAGACCGTGGACCAAGCTGCAGCTGCCGATTGGATTCGGAAACTCCTTTCGGACAAACACTGAGCAAATCGGCATGCGGCGAGCAAGAGTAGATTAATCAATCATGCGGTAGCCGGGTTCCATTCAGAGCGGCCTGAATAAGCATGCCCGCGTAAGCATTGTCAGCGGCGGCTGGCGTGTTAAAAGTCATGCCGCCCCGCCAAGTCTCCGGCGCCTCAGGATGAACTCCGGTGAGAATCACCCACCCACTTCCGAACGTTCCTTCCACGACTGCAGGCGTTCCGTCTGGATATTTGGCGACAACCGCTCCCCACCCGGTGAACTGCGGGCCATCCTCCCAGTACTGATCCAGCGTTGGTCCTCCGGCAGCAGTAATCGCGACAGGTGTTTTGCGGACACCTTGATTTTCGGCGGAGTAGAAACCGAATTTGACGCCTGACGTCAGATTGAAACTGTTGTAGCCAGAATTCCCCGCAAGGAAGCCACCAGCACAGATTCCGAGGTAATTCATTCCATGCTGCACCGCGGTGCGAATGGTTGGTCGTGCTCGAAGACAAACTGTTGCCAATGTCAATGAAGTTTCCGCCTGGAACAATCAGTAGACGATATCCCCGAATCTGCGCCTCGCCCATCTGGTTCAACTGCGAAGAATTCACAGTGGAATAGTTGAGGTGATTGCCGCGCAGAATTGTCTCGACGGCCTTGACATCGTTAGGAGAAGTGCCGGTTCCACTGAAAAGAAGAATCGGATCAGTGCTGTTCTTTTTGTCATCACGAACCTTGCAGGCAGTCAACGTGATTGAAATCAGGAGGAGAAAAGCGGTGATAAAAATTTGATATGAAACACGCATTCCTCGCCGTGAACCGCGAGCGGGTACCCGATTTGAATAAGACTTATGCATCGCCGATTGCTTTAGCTCATCTTGCGCCAACGCTCGATTGTACTGAAGTTCAAGAAAAGCTTGAAAACCCTGGTTAGAGCAGCAATCGCCCAAATGAAAAACGGGCGGCCATAAGGGCCGCCCGGTCCACAATTCCTCAAGTCTTACGGAAGCGGTTGTATTGGGAAGTAGATGTGGCTGAGCCCACTGTCTGCGCTGATGCCCAGCATGCCATTGGTCGCTCCAAGGTTGTCATGGCAGGTGAAGCAGTTTAAGGAACCTTGCACATAGGTTTCCATGGTGGAGTTAGCCAGCAGGTTGGTGCCAACCTGAACGCCGTCTGGCTGCGGAGGTATGCCCGTCGGAGGCTGGCCGTTGATGGTCCAGGTTGCTCCAAGCATGAAGTAGTTCTTGCGCATGTCGCCCGTCAGCAACTGAGAAATAACGCTGTGGTTGATGGAGACGATCTGAGTATTGGATGACACGCTGGCGGCAGCAGTGCCCGGCAGCCCCCATGGATTGGTCCTGCGGGTATTGCTGGAAGCAACCGGCGCGCCCGTGGGAGCACCAATAATATCGGATGCAGAAAGCTTCGCGTGCGAAACGTTGACAGTGGTGCCGGCTGGGCAGTTCGGGACACAGAACAACCAGCTGCCAGTTGTATCCTGCGCAACTGACCCGCTGCCTGAAGTTGGCGTGTAATTGTAGGCCGCGTTGGGCGTGTTGCCGAAGTGCTCAAAGGTGGCCCAGATCATTTCCGGATGCCCGGCGACCGTAGCCACAAAGTGCACACCCACCAGAGCCAGAGTAATGTTCTTTGTCCCACTCGGAACCCATTTATTTGGATTCGAGGTGTTATAGTTCGGCACCGTCGCGCTCACAGTGATGTAGTTAGCGGGGGTGGAAATGGTGGACGCATCTACCCATGACATCTTTATTTCAACAGCCAGCGCGTTGGGATCAGGGAAGGTCACGCCCTTGGATGAGGCAAAGGCCGTAACCTTGGCCAGGTCCGCGGCGCTGGTGGGAAAATCCGGTGCCGCCGGCGTGATGCCGCCAGTCTTGTTGCCAGTTAGAAAATAAGCATAGACGTCATTCACTACAAGGGTGTAGTAAACCAGTGAGTTGGCTTGCGACAAAAGCGCATCGCCCGTGGCCTGGCCTTCTTCAGGATCCACCGGAGTGACCAGAGTGCCAATGGGGTTGATGAGGATTGGCCGGCCATTGATCATGAACCGCTGCGCGATTTGCGGCTTTATCGCCTGCGGCGCTGCGGGCTTCAGGATTAGTTTTGAGGGAGCTTGTTTAGCGATACGCGGAGCAGCCTTGGGCACCACGATCGGCTTGAGCAACTCAGGGCGAAGAATCGGCTTGGGGCTTGCAATCAGCTTGCCCGCCGGGTCTTTGAAGATCGCCTTCCCTTGCGTGATAGCAATGCTTCCAATTTCCACTTCTTTGCCTACACGGTTCAGAATAAGCTGCTTGCCGCTGGGCGCAGTTTTGGCGGGCTCAATCTCGAACAGGCGGTGGTTCTTATCCATGATTATTGGCAGACCGTGGGGGCCCGGTATGGGGACACGCACTCCAACAACCGGGAACCGGCCCGAGACGTGCTTGGTCATCGTACGCTGGTTGCTTGAGTTGAGCGGCGAAACGTCATAGAAGGCTGGAGAATCGAAGATGTGCGCGCCGCCGCCATAGCTGGACGGGGCCGGTGAGAGCAGCCAGAGAAACATCTGTTCTGACCACTCATAAAAGGTACACAGGCTGCTGGGCGCAAAAGTCACGCTGTTAGCCGGGTTGACCACGCCATTCGCCGTAGGCGGTGAGGATTGAAACCAGCCATTGAAGGTTCCCGCTGTAACTGGACAGCCGCCTGAAGCGTTCGTGGGAATGGTTTGGGCATGTACCGGCGAGGGATGGACAATCAGGTTCGTCGTCGCCAGCGCCACTCCTGCAATCAACAACCCCAGCGCGAGCAGAGATATCCGTCGCGAATTCTTGTGTTTATGCGAAGAGCGTCTGATGACATCAGACGCCAAATGGTTAACAGTTCCCTGGTGGACAGTAGCGTTCTTCATGATTCAAAGCCTCCACGTTCTTTTGCAGAAAAAGAGCTGATACACAAGTCGCACTGCGACTGAAAAAATATTCCTTTGGCATAGCCCTTAGTCTTTGAAAATTCCAAGGTTCAATTTGGGGATGGTGTTAAATTGGGGACCCTATACTTGTTAGGCCAGATATAACTTCTTCAGCACAGTGATCAGTCAAAAAACCGCAGCATGTTTTCCTATGACTGAAAGTGAGTCCACTCAATTCACTGCACTTCATGGGGAATAAGGTGATCATCGTCGGGGCCTATACAACCCAGGTGATGCCTTGGCTTTAGAGCGGTAAGACTACACGGGACACATTGAAGTCTTTCGAGCCCGTTGGCTGCCTGCGATGATAACTGCGAAGTAGTGAGGCGCAAAGACAAAACGTTACAGAGATTGCAAAAAAATGATGCGAAGTCTCTATGAGATTATTTTTAGATTTACGAATGAGGTATTCATTCTCTGATGCTTCAGTATCAAAGCAGAGTCTCTGTGCATGAGAGTTCGCTGCGTCCAACTGATCTTTTTTTATCTGATCCTGCGTGGATTTTTATCATATGTTCTTTTTGTTTGAAGTTTATAATCAGCGCGGCACCAGCATCTCGTTTTAAAAAATAATCAGTGTTCTGTCGCAAGGGGGAAGATCAATGGCGGAATCTGACGGAAATTCAGCCGGCAGCGTACTCCGCAAGATTGATGAGGCGCTAAATACTAACCTTCGCTGGCAAGAGGTGCGTCGTATTAATCGGCACGAGTTTAACGATGGAGCAGACCGCTTTGGATATAGGCCACGGTATCTACTCTTTGCACGGCTGCTGGCCTTCTTGATCGGTATTTTCCTGCTGGTTTTTGCTATACCCCGATACAACATTTCAGCCAACCAAGACGGATCGTCACAAAGTCAATTAGTTCCAAAGCCTCCCGTAGATTGCGCGCCTTCCAGCAATGACGCGGCCCATCGCTATGACGTAATCATCGTTGGAGCAGGGCTTGCCGGACTGAGTGCTGCGAAGGAGTTGCAGCACCTGGGCTACTCGGTCCTGATCCTGGAGGCCAACAATCGAATTGGAGGTCGCGCGTACGTCGGTCTTATTGGCGATGACAAAGTCCCCATCGACTACGGAGGCGCATGGATTCATGGCATTCCCACGAATCCGCTTACCAGCATGGTTGACTCCATGGGCTTCAAGCGGGAACGCACCGAACTTAACCTTCCCTACTTTATCAATGGCAAGGAAGCCAGCGAGAAAGAGAAGAAAGCCTTTGACCACGCCCTGGAAGAATACGAAGATGCGATAAAACTGGCTGCAAGCTCCGTGGAGGACCAATACGCACAGGCTGATTTTGCGTGCAGGCGATACAAGGAGCTATCTGAAAAACACGTGCCGCTACCCCAGATTTGCGGCGACCTGGCGCACAAGATTCCATTTGATAAGGCCGCTTTTTTACGCGATTGCCAACGGCTCGTTCACTCGCCCAGGGAATTCTGCGCCATGGCGGGCAAAAATTTGCGCATTACCAGCGACGTAGCGGAATCCTATGTGCCCCACGAGAGGGAGTTCAAAGACATCATCCCTTTGCTGATTGCCAATGCTGGTCCGCTGGAGAGTGCCGCTGAGTTGGAGAAGACCTCCGCCGTTGATGGCGCGCACTTTGAAGCCGGAGAGGACGATCTGATCGACAAAGGAATGGGCGCTTTTGTGGAAAAGCTTGGAGATGGCCTGCCAGTCTGCCTGAACTCGCCGGTCACTGCGGTGGATTATTCCAGGGATGTTGTGAAGGTGAAAACGGGAGACAGAGTTTTTGAGGGCTCACACGCGCTTGTCACAGTATCAGTTGGAGTACTGAAGAAAA
>DASZMF010001003.1:0-1882 GCA_035552035.1 Candidatus Angelobacter sp. | reverse complement strand
CTGCTTTTTTAGGTGCAGCAGGAGCGATGGTGGCGGCGACCAGAAAAACAATGCTCGCCAGCCTGAACCAGCTGGATACGCGGCGACCTGCTTGAAATGTTCTATGAATCCCGGGCCTCCAGGGCGCGAAGCGGAATGCGTTTCCTTTTGCGAACATCTTAGCTTAGTCGGCACTGGTTTGCGTACCGGACAAGGTTTCAACTGCGGAATGGCGGCTGCTTGCCGTTCATCCTATTTTCACACTCTTAGGGCAGTATAATTTCTGCGATCAATCCAATGAAACCTACTAAGCCACTCTCTGCCCAGTTTGTCCTTCGCATCAGCCGCCTTAACCGTCTTAGTCATCTTGGTCATCTTGCTCTATTTTTTATTCTGGCTTGCGCCAGCACGCTCAATGCGCAAAACCGCACCGTGCTGCTGATTTCCGTGGATGGCATGAAGCCGGAGTATGTGACCAAAGCAGATGAGCATGGGCTGAAGATCCCCAATATGCGGAGGATGATGCAGGAGGGAGCTTACGCGGAAGGCGTGATTGGCGTGGTGCCGACGGTGACATATGCGAGCCATACCACGCTGATCACCGGAGTGTGGCCGGAAAAACACGGCATTTATGCCAACACAACTTTTGATCCTGAGCGCAAGAATTTAGGCGGATGGTACTGGTACGCCGAAGACATCAAAGTCCCTACGCTGTGGG
Source organism: Candidatus Angelobacter sp. (assembly GCA_035552035.1). Taxonomy (GTDB): domain Bacteria; phylum Acidobacteriota; class Terriglobia; order Terriglobales; family Acidobacteriaceae; genus Angelobacter. The sequence goes on along the minus strand of DASZMF010001003.1, from coordinate 1,185 downwards.
ACGCAGCGAAAGCCGCGGGGTGGACAACGGCTGCAGTGAACTGGCCTGTGACAGTGGGTGCGCCGGTGAATTATCTGCTGCCGGAAATCTGGCGGACCGGCACCGCTGACGACTTGAAGTTGCTCCGTGCGGTTTCCACGCCAGGACTGATGGCAAAACTGGAAAGCACACTGGGCGCGTATCCGGAGCCGATCAACTCTTCGCCCGAAAATGACCGCATGCGGACGAAGTTTGCCATAGCGATCCTGCAGCAGTACAAGCCAAAATTGATGGCGGTCCATCTGGCCGCGCTCGACCACGCCGAGCATGAGACAGGGCCGTTCAGCACGGAGTCCAATGCCGTGATGGAGCAAATTGATGAGATGATTGGCCAGTTGCGTGACACCGCACGGGCAATTGATCCGCAGACAGTGATCTGCGTGGTCTCTGATCATGGATTTCTTCCCACAAGCCATCGGTTGAATCTAACGTCGGCATTTGTGAAGGCAGGCTTGATGGAGCCGGGCACGGAAACAAATTCCGCGGGCGCTATTCCGCTTAAATCCTGGCAGGCAACGACCTGGATTAGCGGCGGGCTGGCGGCGATCATGCTCAAAGATCCGAACGATGAAGCTGTGGCCGGCAAGGTGCGCGCGTTGCTCAACCAGCTTAAGGACGATCCCAGGAGCGGCATCAACCGGATTGTGGAGCGCGATGAGCTGAAAAAGCTGGGCGGCTTCCCTAATGCCAGCTTTCTGGTTGACCTGAAATCCGGTTATCAGCTTGATACCAGCCTGAATGGCGAGATTTTCCGAGATACCAAGGCAAACGGCACACACGGATATCTGCCGGAGCACCCGGAATTGCACTCTTCCTTCTTTATTGCCGGGGCGGGCATTGCCAAAGGGCGCATGCTGGGCGTGATTGACATGCGGCAAATCGCGCCAACCCTGGCTGGGTTGTTCGGCGGTAGTTTGCCGACTGCCGACGGCAAACCATTAGCCGTTACCGTCCAAGACGGTGCAGCTCGGGCCAAGGAAACTAAATAAGACATTCCTTAAGTAACACTGAACCTGGTTCCTAACCACCCGCCTCCGGCCATTGGGCGCTATAAAAAAATTGGTTATTTTCATAATTTATGCGGTGGCTCGCCTTTTCTACTTTAAGACCAGTTAGCCTTAGGCTTGATCAAGGCCATGAATAATC
>DASZMF010001002.1:0-7718 GCA_035552035.1 Candidatus Angelobacter sp. | reverse complement strand
GTGTAACACTGCTTTAAGGCGGATAATAGACTCCATCACAAAATGCCTGAGCGCTTCCAATTTCGCGATCTGCGTGAGTTGTTTGCCAAAGCCAATGAAGAAAAATCTGGCGACCAGTTGGCTGGTCTGGCAGCAGGCTCTGAGCAGGAACGCGTGGCCGCCAAGCATGCGCTGGCTGATCTGCCGCTGCGGGAGATTGTTGCGAATCCGCTGATCTCTCCGGACGAAGACGATGTGAGCCGGTTGATTCTGGAAACGCACGACCAGGAAAACTTCGCGAGCATCAGCAGCATAACCGTGGGAGAATTTCGCGAATTCATCCTGAGTGATGAGACGAGCGAGGCTACGTTGAAGCGTCTGCATTGGGCCATCACGCCGGAGATTGCTGCTGCCGCTGCCAAGCTGATGAGCAATAAAGATCTGATTCTGGCAGCCAACAAAATTCGCGTGGTCACGCATTGCAGAAATACCATGGGACAGCGCGGCGTGCTGGGTATCCGCCTGCAACCGAACCATCCGGCGGATGATGTTGCAGGAATTCTGCTCTCCGCCTTTGACGGCCTGCTCTATGGCTGTGGTGACGCTGTGATTGGCGTGAATCCAGCAACGGACGCAGTGGAACCGGTAAGCGCGATTCTGCATGCACTGGATCGCCTGATTGAGGCTTATAAAATCCCCACGCAGGCCTGCTGCCTGGCGCATATTTCTACGCAGCTCAAAGCCATGGATCGCGGCGCGCCGGTGGATCTGCTGTTTCAGTCAGTGGCGGGAACGCAGAAAGCGAATGAAAGTTTTGGCATCACGCTGGAGATGCTGCGCGAAGGACGTGAGAGAGTATTGGAGCAGCACAAGCATCGGGGGATCGGGAAATCTGGTGATCGGGTGATTGGGAATCAGAAGCAGGTTTCTCGCACGGACAACCCTCGCACACACAATATCAAGGAAGGCAATGAGGATGCAGAGGATCGGACAAATCACCCGATCAACGGATCACTAGATCACCCGATGCCTCACGTAATGTATTTTGAGACTGGACAAGGCAGCGCGCTTTCGGCTGAGGCTCATCACGGCGTCGATCAGCTTACGCTGGAGGCCCGCGCTTATGGCGTCGCTCGCGTTTTTGAGCCGTTCCTGGTGAACAGCGTGGTCGGATTTATTGGCCCGGAATATCTTTATGACGAGCGGCAGATTATCCGCGCGGGGCTGGAAGACCATTTCATGGGCAAGCTGCTGGGATTGCCCATGGGCTGCGACGTCTGCTACACGAACCACGCCGCGGCTGACCAGAATTCGGCGGACAATCTGCTCATCCTGCTTACCGCCGCAGGCTGCAATTATTTTATGGGCGTTCCCTGCTCTGACGATGTGATGTTGAATTATCAATCCACCAGCTTTCATGACGCGCTGGCGGCGCGTCGGCTGTTCAAGTTGAATCCCGCGCCGGAGTTTCTGGCGTGGCTGCATGAGATGGGACTGTATAAAGCAGGCGAGCCGGCGGCGCTGGAGTCTGGAGCGCGGAAGCTGCTGGCGGCGGGGCTGGAAAAAGCGATGAAGTAAGCTGGTAAGTGAGTAAGCTGGTAAATGAGTATTTAGTAGTTAGTATTTGGTACTTAGCCCCGTGTGAACGGCAAATTTTTCGAGAACAGTCATTTGGGCAGATTGCAATCCATTTCATTTCAGCCAGTGCGCCTTTGGCAGTTCTTCTTTTAATTCTACGCCGCTGGTTTGGCGGCGCATCATCTGTTCGGCCAGAGCGATGATTCGCGATGCGGCAGACTCTGAATCAACTCCACGTGGATGAATGTTGGAGATCAGGTTTCGGTTAGCATCGTTATGGCCTGATCGCGGCTGGAATGCCATGTAGGCTGAGAGGCTCTCGGCTGTCGCAAGGCCTGGGCGCTCGCCGATAAGCAGCACCACGACTTTCGGCTTCAGCAGCTCGCCTATATCGTTCATGATGCCCACGCGGCAATAATGCACGGCAAAAGGCTGGCCCAACTTCCATCCGCGTGACCTGGATTTTTCTGCCAGCAATGGAAGTAGCGGCGGCACCTGAGAAGCCACGGCGGTGACGGAGAGCCCGTCACCGATAACGATTTGTAAGTCAGCTTCCACGGGAGAGTGGGCTGCAAGTTCTCTGCGCGCATTGTCGTTCAAACGTCGGCCCAGATCGGGGCGCTGCAAATATTCGTCCTTGGAAGTGGCCATGCTGGCGACGGCAAAGAGCTTCCAGTGCTGCACGAATTCGGCGCCCAGGTCAGCTTCAAGATTAAGCTCTGCGCGGACGGCATCGCGCGCGGCGGCATGGGCGTGGCGCAGCTCAAGTTGTGTGCCAGTGCGATAGGCCGCTCCGGAGCGATCCGCCAGAACACGCGCGGGTGTGCGCGCGCGGATTTTCTCGATCAGGTCTGGCCAGGTTTCGCGCTGGAGTTTGTCAGGCATTAGTACCGAAAAGCTATCTTATATCGACCGGACCATCTATCGACCGGACCATTGAAGTGAGAATTGGTACAGCGTCATGTTCAAATGCATGGATTTATACTTTGTCTCGGAGCTCTTATGCCACAAGTGATTTTTATTGATGTTGACGACACGCTGATTCGCTCTGTGGGCGCGAAGCGCATTCCAATTCCTGCTGTAGTTTCTCGCGTGGGCGAGCTTAAAGAAGCGGGCGCGATTTTATACCTGTGGAGTTCTGGCGGCGCTGAGTACTGCAAAGCCACGGCAGATGAGTTGAATATTAGCGATTGCTTCGCCGGTTTTCTGCCCAAGCCCACCACATATATTGATGATCAACCGGTGCATGAATGGAAATACTGCAAGCACCTGTATCCATCACAGGCTGAGAACGCTTAGATTTGCCCTAAATCATGCACAGCAGCTCAGAGGCAGCCCCGGCCAGCGGGTTGCTCTTTTCCCATCGCATAAGATTTTGCCATCGCATAAGAAATGTCTAAGAATAGAGTCTTCTTAACCTTGCCCGAAGGTAACCTAAAGATTCATTCATTACGACCGATGTAAAGGCAGTCGCAAAGTAGCCGCCAATTCTGCATTCAAGGGCAAAATATACCTGTTGGCAACCGGGAAAGCATTGATGGGCAATTACTTGCGGCGCAAACCGTATTGATCAAATCGACAAGCGGCAAGATTAGAAAAAGAGGGTTTACACCATGCCTATGGAATCGCGCACATTGCATTTCGCAAATGATGAGGTATTTGAGGCCTTGAAGGAGTATGGGCGCCAGACGGGCCGTCCCATGCCGGATGGACCGGGACACAGCATGGCGCTACTGCCGGACACCGGTGCGCAAGTCACGCTCAATGCCATGATGCGGGTAACAACAAGAAGTTTCACTGAAAGCGAAGTTGCCGCAGCGCTGATCATGTTTTGCATCAAGAAGAGCATTCCCATTGCCCGGCGCGCGGTCAAGACCCTGCAGGTTGGGAATGACAGCGTGCTCCTGCGGCTGGACATCCGGTAGCAGCCATTCAGCAAATTTTCCCATGTACCATTTCGTTCTTGATTCGCTCAAAAATTCAGCGTACACTCCGGCAGCGTCTCAGGATGTGTGCGGTTTTTGATCATTGAAAATTTAGCAGTTGGCAATCAGCAGTTAGCAAGTGGCAATCGACCGAATTTGGCATCGATCTGCAGCTGAAAAAGGGCTTTGACCGCGCGGTCACCGCGCGGTCGAATTGCACTTCGCCTTTTGTTTGCAACAAAACATCAATAGCCGGGTGGGGTTTCTGGCTGAAGAACGCAGGCTGAGGGCCGCAAAAATCGCCAATATAGCCAAAATTGGTCATCGCCGGAATTGGAAAGGCAAAACTTTACCGCTGATTCACGCGGATCAGGAGCACAAACTTACCACTGATTTACGCTGACGACACTGATCTGCAAAAGAACTATGAGCAGCCCTTGCGAGAAACCGTGAACAAGGTTGATCGAACAACAAACTGTCTCGCTTCTCAGATCATGTTGCGCGGAATCATGCGGCTTTTGGTTCATTCCTTTCAGGAATTTTGTGGGCGGTGCTGGAAAGGTCGGCGCCTTTGCGTTCGCCTCCGAACCAGGTGATTACGGCAACGAGCGACGCGACGATGACGACTGTCCATGTAAGCACGGGCGCGAAGCTGCCGCCGTATCGTTCTTCCGCCAGCTTGGCCTGTATCACGGAGTTGCGTGAGGACAGCAAGTTTCCCAGCTGATAGGCGAGGCCGGGAAATGTGCCGCGCACGGCCGGCGGAGATAGTTCATTCAAGTGCGCCGGTACAACGCCCCATGCGCCCTGCACCATGAACTGCATCAGGAATCCGCCGAGGGCGAGCATGGCAACGCTATGAGCATGCGCCCACAGAGGAATACACGGGATGGCACAAAGGGCGGCGATCACAATGGCCTTACGGCGGCCAATTTTCTCTGACCACGCACCGAAAGTCACTCCACCCAGCAGCGCGCCAATGTTGTACACGATGGCAATGAAACCGACAGTCTTGGGCGAGAAGCCATGGTTCTTTTGCAGAAATGTGGGATACACGTCCTGGGTGCCATGGCTGAATGAGTTGAAAGCAAACATGAGCACGATGAGAAAGAGGAAGCTTCCGGCAAAAGTTAGCACGTCACGCCGAATATGGCTTTTAGTTTTGTGCCTGGCTTTTTCGCGGCCTTCCAGCCAGGCGGGTGATTCGTCCACTTTGGTCCGAATATAGATGACCAGGAAAGCGGGCAGCGCGCCAATGACAAACATGCCGCGCCAGCCGACATAAGAAAAGAGCGTGCCATAGACCAGTGCAGCGAACAGATAGCCGACGACGTAGCCTTCCTGCAACAGCCCGGAGAAGATGCCGCGGCCCTCTTTGGGCAGGGTTTCAAAGGCCAGAGCGGCGCCCACGCCCCACTCGCCGCCCATGGCAATACCAAAGAGAGCGCGCATGATCAGAAATACGTGCAGCGAAGGAGCGAAGGCCGAGCCCAGTTCAAAGATGGAAAAGCAGATGATGTCGATCATCAAGGTGGGGCGGCGGCCAAACTTATCGGCCATCACACCAAAAATAAAAGCCCCGAGAGGACGCATGGCCAGAGTGAGAAAGACGGCTTCCAGAACAACAGAAACCTTGGCATGAAAGTCGGCGCCAATGGCGCTGACGCAAAAGATCAGAATGAAGAAATCAAAGGCGTCAAGAGACCAGCCAAGAAAGCAGGCGACAAAAGTGTTCCGCTGGACCGGAGTCAAAGCTTTGAGAGGGCGCAAAAAGCTCATTACGGTTTTCTCCCGTTGAGTAAGCTGAAAAAGGCCGTGCTGCGTGACGGTGCCCAGGCTGCGTAATTAATCCGATTTCAGCCGGACTACAGTTAGGATGCTTTTATTTGACCTGGGGTCATCCTGATCAGCTGGAATTGCAAAGATCAGGAAGCTGTAACTCCGGCGGGAGCGAAGATTCCGGCCAGCATTTCGTAAGAACGCAGCCGGGCCGCATGATCATAGATGGCGGAGGCCACCATCAGTTCGTCGGCTTTTGTCCGTTCGACAAATTGTTCCAAACCGCGCTGGACGGTTTGCGGTGATCCAACGAATGAACAAGCCAGCATATTGGAAGCCTGAAGTTTTTCCATGGGCGACCAGTAGGTTTCAATATCGTCAATGGGCGGCTGAAGCTGGCGGCGCGTGCCGCGGAATGCATTGGTAAAAGCCTGCTGCGGGGAGGTAAAGAGACGGCGCGCTTCGGCATCTGTCTCTGCGACGATTACGTTTACACCGACCATGGCATAGGGTCGCGCAAGTTGAGCGGAGGGCTTGAACTCACTGCGGTAGATATGGAGCGCCTGCATCAGGGCATCGGGAGCAAAATGGGAAGCGAAGGCATAGGGCAATCCAAACTCAGCGGCAAGTTGCGCGCCAAAGAGACTGGAGCCGAGTATCCAGATTGGGACGTTTAAACCTGTACCGGGAACGGCCTGAACGGTTTGCCCTGGCTGCAGAGGACCGAGAAAAGCCTGCAGTTCGCGCACATCCTGCGGGAAATTGTCAGAGGAGGTTGGATCACGGCGAAGCGCGCGCAGCGTGCGCTGATCAGTACCGGGCGCGCGGCCCAAGCCAAGATCGATGCGTCCGGGATAGAGAGATTCCAGCGTGCCAAATTGTTCGGCAATCAAAATGGGCGAATGGTTGGGCAGCATGATTCCGCCGGCGCCGACGCGAATGGTTTTTGTCCCGCCGGCAACATAGCCGATAACGACCGAAGTTGCAGCGCTGGCTATGCCAACCATGTTGTGGTGCTCAGCCAGCCAGAAACGGCGATAGCCGAGGCGCTCAGCGTGCTGTGCGAGGTCGAGCGAATTGTGCAGTGCGTCGGCAGGAATAGATCCCTGCGCGACGAATGCGAGATCGAGAATGGAAAAAGGCCCCAATGTTTTGATCCTTATAAATGCATTACTACTGATGCTGCAGAGTGCGGCGTGGGTTCATGATTACTGGGTTCATGATTAGGAGGAGTAGAACAGTTCGCTCAGTTTCAATTGTGCGCGTTATACTTTAGTGGCGGTCTTTAAGTTGCGGTCTTTAAGTTGCGATCAAGAGTTGCAATCAAGGTTGCGCTGATTGGCCGGCACGGAAAATCGTACTGGAACGCGCGATATGCTACACTATTCTTTTCAACCACATACCGTCTAAAAAAGCATGCTCTTCTCCAAAGAATATGTCGGGTATTTAGCCCGCAAAGTGACCCAAAAATTAATCGCTGGCGAATTCATTGAGGCCAAGAACGTCTCAGAAACTTCAGCGGCGCTGAATAACGCCCTGCTGGAAGAGCTTCAACTGGAAGATCGCATCAACGATGAAGTCCGTCTCATCCTGGACCAGATTCAGGATGAAATGCAGCGCGCCGGAGCCAGTTACCAGGAAATGTTCAAGAAGGTAAAAGGCGAACTGGTGCGCAAGTATAAGGCGGTGCTATGAGACTCTCTCGCGATAAAGTGAACCGGCTGGCCCACAGCGTGATGGATGCGCTGACCGCGACCGACGATGTGGAGTTCATTGAAGATCCCAACACCATCCGCATGGAAACCCGCCGTATTCTGGAAGAGCTGCTGAATGCGGAAGAAAAGCTGGACCTGGCCGCCAAGCAGAAAATTGAAAGCCAGCGCCGCACCATCACGGAAGGCACCCAGGAATGGGACATCCTCTACCGCAAGTATTACAACGAAGAAGTAAAGAAGCTGGGAATTTAGGCGCCGATTAGTAGCCGGAGAGGCGGCGTTCTTGTGAGGACATCTGCGCCCAGAGTTGGTCCATATTTTTCTGGATCCAGACATTGCCAGGCTGAAGTTCATGCGCTGAATTAAACCATCGGTAAGCCATTACGCGGTCCTGCTTTACGCAGACACCGCTGGAATAAAGCGCAGCCATCTGGATGGCCGCGCCGGGATCGCTTTTATCAGTGGCCGCGTGCAGATAAAGCAAACCTTGTTCGCAGTTCTGGGGAACGCCTCTGCCACGCAGATACTGTTGCGCGCGGATGAGAGACGGACTGGGCTTGTAATCTGCCAGACGCGTATCTTCCGTGGGCTTGGTGTCTGTGGTTGCTGGCGCGGCGTTGCTGATTGGCTTCTTGTTGGCAGGAGCGTCTGTGGCAGCTGGAGCAGCAGTGTTTGGGTCAGCGGCAGGAGTAGCGGGCTCTGCGGGTTTGTCTTTATCATCTTTATCTTTGGATTCGCTGGC
>DASZMF010001001.1:0-3299 GCA_035552035.1 Candidatus Angelobacter sp. | reverse complement strand
TTTGCCTTTAGACATGAGGTCTTTCAGGCGTTTACCGGCTTGCGGGCGCTTCCGGTAAACGCCTGAAAGACCTCATGTCTAAAGGCAAATGCACTTACGGAGCAGGCTTTAAAGAACTGGAGTCAGGCATGGCCCTGATAGTCCCGGAAGAGAGGAGCTTACTGGTTCCTCAGAGAGTCCGGCATCATCAGGGCCGATGCATTAGAAATTACTGACCTGCGGTACCGGCAAAATCAAGCACTGCCACGCGGGCCGTGGTCTTGCCATTGTTGATGATCATATGAGTCTCAGGCTCATTCCATGTAATATCGCCAACTTTGGCATGGATATCTTTTGACCTGCTATGGCTCCGCATGATTACGTCAGCATCCGCAAGAGAAACGGTAAGAAAACCGCCGTTGTGCGTGTGCTCAGGATACCTTGTGCCGGGAGGCAGCGTGACCAGCAGGACCATCCATTGATCGGAGGTGAAAGCCTTTGTTACCGTCGCGCAAGCAGTTTTATCGGCAGCCTCGCATGGTATGGAGATGGAGCAATTTTCCGTGCAGGCTTTCGGGTTGGTGGTTGGTTTTATGAGCTCAATCGTCGCGTTGCGAACCGGTGTGGTGCCGGTGTCTGCCACGGCGTGAACCAATCCAGCGGGGGCATAACGAACATCGCCATCTTTAAACTTGGCGGGAGCCGGCGCTGCGCCTTCCTTGGTATTCATGGCCTGCGAGTCTCCAATGAAAACAGAGACGTAATCGCGGCCATGGCGATGCATCAAGGTAGTCTGCGCGGGGTCCACTTGAAACGCGAATGCGCGGACGAAACTATTTTCCACTACCAGATGGTGGTGGGGTTCGGCGGTGATCTCCACGGGCGCTTGCGCCTGCTGCGTCCAAGCGGTCAAGGCAAGGATGAAAAACAATGTAACAACTGAGAGTTTTCGCATAGGAGAGACATTTTAGACGCGACTGGCCGGAATGCAAACGGAAAGATTAAGAAGATAAAACCAATGCGGCGACGAGCGTAGGGGCTGAAGATTTAGAAGATCCGGGGAAGGCCGCGCCGCAGGTCTCTGCCAATGCGCCGCTGGTGCCAGAGCCGCAGCGGGCGCGTGTAATTGATGATGCCAAAAGCCGCAATGGCAGCCATGAGGAGCACGCTGCTCATGATCAAAAAAACGCGCGCAGCGCCGGTTTGCGCCACCTGCAGGATCACCAGCGCATTGCGCGGCGTAAGCAGCATGGAAGCAGCCAGCGCCAGCATGCCGATTCCCGCCAGCAGGCCGGTCATGTTCTTGGCCCAGCGTCCGGTGGCGTGATAGTCAGCAAACAGCTTGAACCCATAACGAATCAGCCCGGCTATGACAATGAAATTAGCGACAATGGCGATCCAAGATTTTATGTCCACGATCTTACATCCATGATTTCTGCGTTCTACTTTTTGTGTCAGTTACCTTTGGTTGGACGCATTGAGAGCTGCCGGGGTTGTGGAGCTCAGGCTGGTAGCACGAAGATAGGCAGCAATAAGGATTAAGGCAAGACTAAGGCCTCCCGGTTTTCTGAGAGGCCTTTGAGTTTGCTGCAGGAGTTAGCTGACTTAAAAAATCAGGAGCTTTTTCTTTTTCTTGGGCTTTCCAGGGCGGTTCGCGTCATTATTCGCTGCTTCCAGCATGGTAGGTTTGTTGTTCTGATTAGGGCTTGCGCCGGTATCAGCGAATCCGGGCTTGATGTCAATATAAGCCTGTTCGCGCAACTTCGTGAGATAAGCACGGGCCGCAGGCTCCAGTCGCTCCGTGTAAATTGTTTCACGGATATGCTCTGAGACATCTTTCAACTGGGCTATGCCGGCATCGCGCCGCGCCAGGACTTTCAGGATAATAAAGCCCTGCTTGGTGCGGATTACGCCGCTGGTCTCTCCGGCTTTCAGGGAAAACGTTTTGTCTTCCAGGTCTTTGGCCAGTTCGCCGCGTTTAAAGGCGCCTAAAGAACCGCCCTGTCCCGCAGTTGAGCCATCAGAATTTTTCTTCGCCAGTTCATCGAACTTGGCGCCTTTTTTCAGCTGGTCCAACAACTGGTTGGCTTTGGCTTCTGCTGCAGCAACTTTGGCCGGATCTTCAGGTAATGGAGCGGCATTTTTGTCTTTGTCGCCGGCCGGCGGTTCAGCTTGCGTGGAAATCATAATCTCGGCCAGGGCCACTTCTTCCTGCCCTTCGAGCTCTTTCTGGTGCTTGTTGTACCAGTCCTGAACGTCTTCGTTGGTAATGTGGATCTTGGCTCCCACATCCTGCCCGATGACCTGCTGCGTTACGGCTCCAACGCGTATCTGCTCTTTAAATTCCTCGTATGAGACGCCCTGCTTTTGCGCTTCTTTTTCCAGATCATCAATGCTGGCGAGGCCCATTTGCTGGCGCAGCTGGTTGAGCCGCTTCACAACGTCGGTTTCACCGGTGATTCCCAGTTCCTTGCCGCGTTCCAGCAGAAGCTGCTGATCGATGAGGTCGCGCAGAACGTCATTTTGCGCCGCGGTCCACTTGGTTTCCCAGTCAGAGGGAAAGCGCTGCTTCAACTCTTCCTGGTTGGTCACCTTGGCCTTTTCCATGTCTGAGCGGGTGATGATCTGGTCATCGACCCGGGCGATAATTTCGTCCACGATGTTGTCAGCGCGGACGGCAACCGCCATCAGTACAAGTGCAGACGCAAGCAGATACAACTTTTTAAGCATGTGAAAACCTTCTATTGGCGAACTGGGATATTGACTTTATTTTATCAGCGGACAGGCCGATGCAGCCAAAACATTGGCTTTACTTACTTATTTTATGGCTCGGTGAGTTGTCCCAGCAGAAGCCCTTCAAGATAGTTCGCCATCATGGATATATCGATATGGCCGGACTCCCACGCTTTATCGGCTGCCTTGAGCGCCTCATAATAGGGTTGTCTATTTTCGCGGATTCGTTCAGGGACTATTTTTTTTCCTGTTAGCAGTTTGCCTTGCTTCAGGCAAATAAGGTAATAGCATGCGGCTCTGGCGGTTCTTCCATTTCCTTCAACGAACGGATGTATCCAGTTAAGTCTCCAGAGCGCATAAGCTGCAAGCGCAGTTGGATGATCTCCAAGTTCATCAACTGTCCAGTTTTCATGAATGAAAGAAAACAATAAGTCCATCAAATGCGGGACTTTCTCGAAGTGCGGAGGAATATGATTTCCAACATAAACCGGCTCTTCCCGGTATCTTCCTCCAAATTGAGCAATATTGGAAACGGCAGCATAGTTCAAGGCCCACAACGTATACTTGTCGAAGGCTTCGATTCCTTT
>DASZMF010001000.1:0-2271 GCA_035552035.1 Candidatus Angelobacter sp. | reverse complement strand
GAGAACTTTACCATCACCAGAGACAACATGAAGGTACTGAAAGAGCAATTGCAAAAGACCATCAAGGAAAATGTCGACCTGGACAAACTTAAAAGTCAGGTTGAGATGACGGTGACGGCAGAAGGTTTGCGAGTGGAGCTGTTGGAGAGTTCGAAAGCTACGTTCTTTGATACAGGCAGCGCACAGCCTACACCCAAAGGCAAAGAACTGCTGGCGCTGTTGGCAAAAGAACTGGGCTCCTTGCCAAATAAGATTTCCCTGGAGGGACATACGGATTCTGTTCCGTATCCTGGCAAGAATGGATATTCAAACTGGGAGCTGTCAGCAGATCGCGCCAATACAGCCAGACGGATCATCCAGGAAAATGGTGTGCGCGAAGACCAGGTTTCACAAGTGCGCGGCTATGCCGATCAACGTCTACGCGATCCGGCACATCCCGAAGATTCTTCGAACCGGCGCATTTCCATGATTGTGCAATACGTGATGAAAGACCGGGACGAAGACGATAAAAAAGGCGGCGCTGAAGGGGAAGGCGCCAAGCATGAAAGCGGCGAAGCGAAGGAAGGCGAAAAGAAGCCAGAGCAGACGGCAGAGAAACATGAGCCGGAACCAGCCAAGCATTAGAAGAATGGCGCACGGCGATTTGAGTTTGATAGACTCTCCGCATGGCCCGGAAAAAACCAGCACTCAAAAAACCTACCAGCAAAAAGAAATCAACAGCCAAGAAGCCCATAGCCAAGAAGAAGCCGGCAGCACGAAAGAAAGCTGCGCCTAAGAAAAAGGCAGTACCCAAGAAAAAGGCAACGGCAAAGAAACCAGCGGCGAAAAAGCCTGCGGCAAAGCGGGCAATAAAAAAGACTGCCGTGGTTAGGAAACCTGCTGCCAAAAAGAAAGCTCCAGCAAAAACGACAGCTGCGCGCTCAAGCGGCAGTGCCACACGGCAGAGCCGCCCAGAGCCTATTTCATTCAGCAGTCAGCGCGGTCTAGGGCCGGAGTCCGGCGGACAATCCGGTGATACGCAGGGGCTTTCACGCAGAGAAAGTGTCGACTCAGAGAGCGTGGAAGAGTTGCTGGAAGAGGGGCAGTATCTGGAAGCAGCAGCTGTCAGCGGCGCGGAAGACGCTCCTGACGCCGACGAGAGTGAAGTACACACCAGAGAAGTGCTGGAAGATGACGTGCCGGAAGAATATACGGACAGAGACGAGTAAGGAGTACTGATTACATGGCAGAGGTAGGCGGCAAGCGACCTTAGTAAGACGGTCTCTGGCCGCAAGTCTTTTGCAGCATATCTTTAAATTCATAAATAATTGAATTCATAAATAATTCATGAATTCGTATTCCCTTTATTCATATTCTCGTTTAATTTCTGAAATCATATGAAATGAATTGGGGTGGTCTTTCTTACATAAGTGAGAAAGGGATGCCTCATGACTATTACAACCCAGACCGCCAAAATCCACCGTTTTGATGCCGCAAAAACAAACAGTTCATCGCAGAAAGCTCCATTCTTCGCCCGCTTCTGGCACAAAATCACACAGGAAATAGGCACGGGATGCTGTAAACCAGGAAATTACGATTCAATGAGCCAGAAACAACTTGAAGAGCGGGCCGCAGAAGATATAGCAATCGCGAAGACGTTGGGGTTCTGAGCCCGCTATTTGGACTAAAACGGCAGGAAATCGATTGAGGCACACGGTACGGGGCCTCACTGTTGTTGACGGGCAGGATCTCAGAATTTGGTGGAGGCGGTGGGAGTTGAAAGCACCGTCTAATGTAGTTTCAACAAGTTACAAGACAGCGGATGGCATAAAAAGCACTGTAAGGCATCGTAAAACAGGCAAACGGATTGTGAATTGGATTGTGTCCTAACCTTGGGGAACGGTCCCACGTCCTCCTTAGAACGGTCGCCCGAAGGCCAGGAATGGACTTTGGACGGATTGTGAATGATCGGCGGTGGGCAGAGCCCACGTCTTGTTGCGGACGCCCTTTGGCTGTGGAAATCAAAGGCACGTAACGGCATGTAGCCTGGACGCCGGATCACGCCGAAGGTGCTCCAGGATCGCTTGGTGGTGCAGTGTTTTCCCCTGTAGTCTTTCCTTGTCCAGCATCATCGGTATCAGGCTTAGGCACGGCGCGAATCAGCGCCAGCACAAGAAGGCTGTGAAAAACTCTGTCGGCAATTGCCCGATTAAACCTGTCCATTTCCATAAGCCCGTGAGTCAGGTCATTGCGGATATTGAGACCGCGACGGTCGATATAGAGCACTGTCAA
>DASZMF010000999.1:0-15489 GCA_035552035.1 Candidatus Angelobacter sp. | reverse complement strand
GTTTATGAGGGCGCGCTTTCTTGAGCGCCCGCATTGGAGTGAGGGACCTTGTGCCGTTACTGTTTAGCTTTTTTCCTGTAACTATCTAAAACCGCGTCCATCTTATCGTTTGTTAAATTCTCGTGGAAATCGTAATTGACCTGGACTGCTGGAGCCCAGCTGCAGCCACCAATGCATTCCACTTCTTCTAAAGAGAACGTGCCGTCTGCAGTAGTCTGTTTGTGTCCGATGCCCAGTTTGCTCTTGCAATGTTCCAGAAGCTCTTCGCCGCCACGCAGCATACAGCTGATATTGGTGCAGACCTGGACGTGAAATTTTCCCATGGGCTTGGTGTGCAGCAGGGAGTAATAGCTGATCACATTGCGGACTTCAAGTTCAGTCAGCTCGGTCTTTTTCGCCAGATGCTCAATGGCAGCATCGCTCAGATAGCCAAGTTCGTCCTGGGTATAAAGGAGCATTGGAACCAGGAAGCCGCGTTTGGTCGGATACTCTTTCATCTTTTCGGTGAAGAACGAGTCGAGTTTTTCGCTGATGGCTGCCATTACCGATCTATCTCTCCTAGCACGATATCAATGCTTCCAATTGCTGCTACCACGTCGGCGATCCAGAGGCCTTCGCACATCTGCGGCAGGGCTTGGAGGTTGGCATATGAAGGTGAACGCATGTGTACGCGCAGCGGTTTGGCGGTGCCATCGCTCACAATGTAATATCCCATTTCGCCGCGCGGAGATTCAATCGCGTGGTAGACCTCACCTTCCGGTACGGCAAAGCCTTCCGTAACAATCTTAAAGTGGTAGATGAGGGCTTCCATTTGCGTCTTCATCTTTTCACGGTCGGGAAGAACGATCTTGGGAGCATCAGATTTGATCGAACCTGAAGGCATGCCTTCCAGCGCCTGTTTGCAGATCTCGCGTGACTGGCGCAGTTCGGCAACGCGGCAGAGATAACGAGCCCAGACATCGCCTTCTTTTTGCACTGGCACCGAGAATTTGAAGTTTTCATAGCCACAGTACGGCATATCGCGGCGGATATCAAAGTCCACGCCGCTGGCTCGCAGCGATGGGCCGGTAAGGCCGATGGCAATGGCGTCGTCGGCACTGATCTTGGCTACGCCTTTCAGGCGATCAATGAAGATGAAGTTACCAGTCAGCAGGTTTTCGTATTCGTCAATCTTTTCCGGGAAACGGTCAATGAACTTCTTTACCATCTCAAAGAAGCCGAGCGGCGGATCAAGCGCCAGCCCGCCAATGCGGAAGTAAGAGGTCATCATGCGCTGTCCGCTGACCATTTCATAAATGCGCAGCAGGTCTTCACGTTCGCGGAAGCAATAAAGGAAGACTGACATCGCGCCAATATCCATGGCGTGCGTGCCCAGCCAGACCAGGTGTGAGCTAATGCGTTGAAGTTCTGCCAGCAATACGCGCATCCACTGCGCGCGTGGAGGAATTTCCAGCCCCAGCAGCTTCTCCACTGCCATCACATAGCAAAGGTTGTTCACCATGGGGCAGAGATAGTCAATGCGGTCCGTGAGCGGAACAATCTGCTGATAAAACTTGGCTTCGCAGGTCTTCTCAATACCGGTATGCAGAAAGCCGATGTCAGGCATCATGCGGACAATGGTTTCACCATCAATCTCCAGCAGCAGACGCAACACGCCGTGGGTTGACGGGTGCTGCGGGCCCATGTTGAGGATCATGGTTTTATCTTCAGTTGCATCCAGTACCGGATTAGGGTTTAAGTGTCCCATTAACGATATCCCTCCACCGGATAATCCTTGCGCAGAGGATGGCCTTCCCAGTCTTCCGGCAGCATTAAGCGGCGCAGATATGGGTGGCCCAGAAAACGAATGCCGAACAGGTCAAATAGCTCGCGTTCAAAGAAATTCACCGATGGCCAGACGGAGAAGATGGACTCCATGGTGGCATCATCACCAGATAGTTTTACTTTGAGCCGTACACGCTCTTTGCGTTTCATTGAAAGCAGGTGATAGGCGACTTCAAAACGCGGCTCGCGGGGGTAAAAGTCAGCGCAGGTTACGTCTGATAGAAAATCGATGAGCCCCTGGGCTTTTAAGCGGGAGCAGGCTTCACGGATGGCTTCGCGGGCGACGTAAATCGTCAATTCATCGCGGTCGAAGCGAGCGCTTTGAACGGCGTCAGCACGCCAGGCCAGGAGATCGGCAAGAATGGCGCGGTCTTTTAACTGTTCAATATCGGTAATGGCGGGCGCGAGTGGCATTATTTTGCACCTCTCTCAGAGGCGTTCCAGTCCAGAATGCCTTTCTTCCATATATAGAAGAAGCCAACCAGCACCAGACCGATGTAAATCAGCATCTCCCAGAAGCCGAACATTTTTAGTTCGCGGGCAATCACGGCCCAGGGATAAAGGAAGACCGCTTCCACGTCAAACAGAATGAAGAGCATGCCGACGAGGTAAAACTTTACGCTGAAGCGCTGTTGTGCGTCGCCGGTGGGATCAATGCCGCATTCATAGGCGGTGTGCTTTGCCTTCGACCACTTGCGTTTACCAAGCAGCGCTGAAAGCGTGACCATGACCGACGCCAGGGCAATAGCGACGACCACCTGAATGAGCAACGGAATATAATGAGCGAAGTAGCTGTTCTCTGGCATGCAAGGCCTGTACAGAAAAGTGCAACAAGGTACGCCAAACACTCGAATGTAATTTCCATTCGCATAGGTGTCAAGCCCTTGACTTTGAACGGAGTTAATGATTTTTAATCAGCGACATTTATGCAGCAGATTGGCGCGGCTAAACGCAGCAGCCGCAACATGATTTTTAGCTGATAATCTTTACGGATAGCTGTGACAGCACTTTTATTTGTGAATTTATGACAAATTTCCAGCTATAACGATCTTCATTAATTTATGACAATTTTTGGATTTAATACTGACGTAAAACACGCTGACGTGGTCTATCACGTACAGAGCGAGGCGCGGCAGAATGACCTGCTGCTGCAGACGCTGGTGTTTGTAAAAGGCCAGTGCGTCGCCAAACAGGCTTTTTCTTACGCGCATGAAATTTCGCATCCGGGCTTTTCTACTGAGGCCATGCATGAATTGTTGAAGGCGCAGCACAAGGCCGTGCTGGATGTGATCCAGCAGGGTGAACTGAGTTCCAGGCTAAGCAATGGCGCCGAGGTACAGGACGTGGGCGGCTCGGGGCTTTCGTTGCAATGGAAGTCGGGGGCTGCGGGCGAAGGCCCAGATCTTCCGGTAAGTTTTCAGGTACTGGATTCAGGCCAGGCTGCTACCGGTGCGGAAGTGGTAGTGCGCGGCGTGATCGCGTCGGATGGTCTGGAACTGGCGCGGGGCGTGGCCGACGGAACTGGCGCAGTTCAACTTTCCATTCCGCTGACGGAAGATGTCCTCAGCCGCGGCGCCGTGATGGTGCAGGCCACGCTGCAGGAAAAATCCGTGACGCGTAAATTCAGAGTCAAGAGATAAGCCGCACCTAAAGCTAGAGCCAGACTTAAAGATAGAGCCACATAAAATGCAAAAGCTGGAACTGCCAGAGTGCGATGCAATCGTAGTCGGCTCGGGTCCCAACGGGCTCGCAGCGGCGATTCATCTGGCCCAAGCAGGCAAGCGCGTGGTGGTGCTGGAATCTGCCAGCACTCCCGGCGGAGGCGTGCGGTCGGCAGAGTTAACGCTGCCTGGCTTTGTGCATGATATTTGCTCCACTGTTTATGCCATGGTGGCGTGCTCGCCTTTTCTGAGCAAACTGCCGCTGGATCAGCATGGATTGGCTTGGGCATTTCCGCCCGCGGCGTTGGCGCATCCTTTAGACGATGGCACGGCCGCAATGCTGTATCAGTCCGTGGATGAAACGGCGCGGTCTTTAGGCGCGGATGGCGATGGCTATTGCAAGCTGGTGGGCGATCTGGTTCCGCGATGGAAAGATCTATTCCAGGATGCGTTTGCGCCTCCCGGCATCCCGCATCATCCATTTTTCTTTGCGAAGTTTGGCTTGCACGCTCTACGACCCGCCACATCTCTAGCTCACAGCTACTTCAAGACCGATCGTGGCCGAGCGTTTTTTGCCGGACTGGCTGCGCATTCTATTTTGCCGCTGGAAAATCTCACGACATCGGCAGTCGCGCTGGTGCTGGCCGTTGCCGCTCATGCCGCAGGCTGGCCGTTTGCGCGTGGAGGTTCGCAGCAGCTTACTGCCGCAATGGTGAAATATTTGGAATCACTCGGCGGCAAAGTTGTTACCGGCTGTCATGTGGACTCGCTGGAACAGCTTCCACCATCGCGCGCTGTGCTGCTGGATGTGACGCCGCGCCAGCTCATCCGCATGGCTGGCGATAAACTGCCATCGTCGTACCGGCGAAAGCTGGAGCGCTATCGTTACGGCCCGGGCGTTTACAAAATGGATTGGGCCTTGCATCAGCCAGTACCATGGCGCGCGGCTGAGTGTGCGCAGGCCGGAACTGTCCACATTGGCGGAACGCTGGAGGAAATTGCTGACTCTGAGCGCCAGCCCTGGCTGGGAAAAATTTCTGATAAGCCTTACGTTTTATTCACGCAGCCCAGCTTGTTTGATCCGTCGCGTGCGCCGGCAGGGAAGCACATTGCCTGGGCTTACTGCCACGTACCCAATGGATACACGGGCAGCATGGCGGAGATTATTGAAAGACAGATCGAACGTTTTGCTCCGGGCTTCCGCGACTGCATTGCTGCGCGCTCCATCATGGGCCCAGCGGACATGGAGCGGCATAACCCGAATCTAATCGGAGGCGATATTGCCGGTGGAGCGGCCATGCTGAGCCAGCTTTTTCTGCGTCCAACGGCCAGCCTTTATCGAACGCCGATTAAAGGCGTCTATCTGTGTTCCGCTTCCACGCCGCCCGCGCCTGGCGTGCATGGCATGTGCGGATATTTTGCGGCAGAAGCAGCACTTAAACAATTTGTTTAAGAATTAAGCCGCAAACTTACTGCTAGCAATCAAGGTGCGTCGGGTATTCCAGTGATTGCCTTTTTCGTGGGAATCAAGTATTTTCCGATTCACCCCCTATCACTGCTCAGGAATAGTGAACCTATAAAGTCGAAGCGAGGTATGCATGTTTTGCTTTAAGTGTGGGGCTTCCATGCCCGATGAATCCAAGGTTTGTCCGCAGTGTGCCGCTCCCGTTCAGGAAGCGACGCCACCACCGCAAGCGGGGCAGCCAACCATCCCTACGCCGGCTTCAACCTCTGCCTGGCTGAACGTGCCTGCTGCCCCAGTGCAGAATACAGCGCAGCCGCAGAGTCAACCGCAGAATCCTCCGCAATATCAACCTTATCGTGGGCAAAATCCGTCTTCCGGCCAGCAGACTGACGGCAAAGCCACGGCAAGTCTCATCCTCGGCATATTGTCTCTTTTATGCTTCTCAATTCTTGCCGGGATACCTGCGATCATCCTGGGACATATGTCGAAGGCGAACATCCGCAACAGTATGGGGCGACTCAAGGGCGATGGAATGGCCACAGCCGGCCTTGTCATGGGATATCTCAGCGCAGCAGCCATCCCTCTAATTCTGATTATTGCGGCCATCGCTGTTCCTAATTTATTGCGCGCCAAAATTTCAGCCAACGAATCGGCCGCCATGAGCACGGTCAGGACGGTGAATACTGCTCAGACGACATATCAAACCACATATCCCGCGCGCGGATATGCCCCGGATCTGGCAACTTTGGGCAGTGCTGATACTTCATGCAGCGCCGGAGCAAACGCTGATCGTGCCTGTCTGCTGGATGCAATGCTGGGCGCCGCACAATGCACTTCAGGGACCTGGTGCCAAAAAAATGGTTACCGGTTCACAATTATTTCCAACTGCAATGTTTCCAGCTCGTCCGCGCAGGAGGACGGGTCATGCAAAGAATATGTGGCTGCTGCCACGCCAATCAATTCAGGAACAGGCTTGCATAATTATTGCTCCGTGTCAGACGCAATCGTCCGCGCACGCCGGGGTGCACCGCTGGTAAGGCCTCCAACAGCGGAAGAATGTGACGAGTGGGCGCCTATCTAAAGTTAGTTGGGCTTAGCTCATCAAAGTTCAACTGATCGTTTAAAATTCTGAAACCGGACTTTGCGCCTTACAAAGTCCGGTTTTTTCTATGTCTTCCGCCGAAATAGTGCTGCCAGGCCCGTATTCCATAAGAAAACCTTAGTTTACTAAGGCTGTCCAACTAGCAGAGCTGCATCTGCTTCTAAGTGAGTGGATCACTATGGAAGCTCTGCGTCTGGCGCAACAACCCGTCCCGGAATCTCCGGAGCCTACGTTCTTTCATAAGGCTGCGCGGACCATGCCGGGGATTATTGCCGGCGCCGCCGATCTTGATCCCGCAGCCGTGCTCACGGCTACAGTTGTGGGCGCGAGCTACGGCACGTCTTTGGGTTGGGTGGTGCTGCTGTGCATTCCTGTGCTGTTCAGTGTGTTTGCGGTTTCTTCACGCATTGGCCAGGAAACTAAAAAGGGTCTGGTAGAACTGATCCGCGAGCAATACGGCCGCAATATTGCACTCTTGATCGCGTTCATGATTGTTGTCGTTAATTTGATGATGATCGTCGGGGACATTGTAGCGGTGAGCGACAGCTTTTCTCTTCTCACCATGTCTCCGCGGCTATTTTTTCTGGCGATTGTTGGATTCACCGTCTGGTATGTGCTGATTGTGGGAAATTACCAGAAGACGACAAAACTTCTGGGCACGCTCACCCTGATCCTGATTGCTTACGTGGTGGCTGCGTATCGCGTTACCGATTCTTTTGCGCTGCTGGCTAAAGACGTACTCCTGCCCAAGATGCAAGTGAACTCCGGTTACATGATGGGCGTGGTAGCCATTTTTGGTTCACTGCTTACGCCGGACGTGATCGTCTGGCAGACTAGTTCCAAACGCGGCTTGCCGGAAGGCCTGGCGAAGGCCCACGTAACGGAATCGCATGCGGGAACTTTTGTGGCCTGTGTTATTTCGCTCTCAGCCATGATTGCGGCGTCACACATGCATGTTGCCGATCCCGCCAACATGACTACGCGCACAGCGTCTGAAGCGCTGGGTTCATTCGGTTTTGCTGGAACGGTGTTGTTTGCGCTGGGAATTATGGCGTCAGGCTTGATCGCGCTGCCGATTCTGGTGTCGTCATTGTGTTTCAGCGTGGCGGAAGCGGCCGGCTGGAGATCGGGTCTCTCCGTGGAGCCGTGGAATGCCCGCCTTTTTTTTGTGATGATTTCAGTCACGGTTTTTGTGGCCGTGGTTATCGACTTCTTTGGCGTGAATACCGTGCACGTACTTTACTGGTCACAGGTGCTGGCCGGCATTGTGCTGGTGCCGATTTTTGCTTACATTCTCATACTCTCAAACAATGCAAAGATCATGCGCACGCCCAACAGCCGTTTTGAAAATTTCTGGCTGGGCTGCGCGATTACTGGAATGCTGATCTCCAACGTGCTGTTCTTCTGGTTTCTTCTGCACTAGACCGCGCACGCGTCAACCCGGCAAATCAAGCCTGGCGCAAAATTAGTTCACGCCGAGCAATTCAACATCAAAAATGAGTGTAGCGTTCGGCGGAATAGGACCTGAACCACTCGGTCCATAGCCCAGCGCGGGAGGAATGCGTAACTGCCTTTTGCCTCCCACTTTCATTCCCACAACGCCCTGGTCCCAGCCTTTGATCACCTGACCGGTGCCCAGCTCAAATTCAAAAGGCTTGCCTGAGTCCACGGAGCTGTCAAACTTTTTGCCGTCGAGCAGCCAGCCGGTGTAATGCACTTTGACCCGCTTGCTTGCGCCTGCTACAGCACCAGTGCCGACCTTGATGTCCCAATACTGCAGACCAGAGGCAGTGGTGACCGGCTTGCCAAAAACTTTGGTTGGGCCTGAAGACTTTTTAGCAGCGGCGGCTGTAGCGAAGCTTGTGGTCTTAGCAATGAGGCCGACGGACAGCGCCAACATGAGAACGACACGGATTTTTTGCGACATCTTTTGCGACATGGCTCCTCCTGAATAAAACGATGATACAGCAATTAAAAACTCAGACGATTGCGATATTTTTTGTCTCGCCGTCAAATGCGATTCTGCTCTGCTTTATTTTTCGCATTTTGTTATCTGTAATCATGGTTTGGCGGGCGCATTCTAACAGAGTGCCTGATGTAAACTTACCCCTACAAAAAGCCCTTTCTATGTGGCTAAAAAAACAATTTGGTGGTCGCCAGGCGGGTTTGGGGCAGCTTGGTAATCTTGAGTCAGAATTGATGGAGCGCGTGTGGCGCTGCGGAGAAATCAGTGTGCGCGTGCTGCACGGCGAGTTTGCTACCCGTCTGGCTTACACCACGGTCATGACCACCATGGACCGTCTTTATAAAAAAGGATTGCTGCGAAGGCGCAAAGTAGGGAAGGCGTACGTCTATGTTGCTGCGCTGACAGAGAAGGAATATCAGGAGCGCCTGACCCACCATCTCTTTAGCATGGTCCTGCATGACGGAAAAAACAGCAGCGCCGTTCTCTCAAACTTTGTGGACGCCGTGAGCGCTGCCGATGAAAAATTATTGGACCGGCTGGACCAGCTGGTAAAGGCAAAGAAGCGTACTCTGCGCCGGTCAGAAGCCAGCTAAACTATCTGCAGATAGACGAGAAATAGCCGACGATCGGTCCTTCTGTTTCAAGCTGCGTTTTTCCGCGAATAACAGGTGTGCATTCACGAACAGCAAAATTTTCGTGTGTGCAATATACTTTTGTTAACACTGTGCCGAAAAATTCCATCATTCTTATCTGTGCCCTCACGCTGGCGCTGCTTGCCCCGGTAACTGCTATTGCTCAGCCAGCAGCGGCACCCGCTACGTCTGCAGCAGCAGATGGGCAATTCAAGGAGCAAATCGAAAAAGCCAAGAAGCTGCGCAATGCCGGCTCTGACGCTGATGCGCGCAAAATCCTGGAGTCAGTGCTGCCTCCGTTGCGATCACAGGGGCCAAGCCAGGACCTGGTTGATACGCTCAACAACCTGAGTGATATTGCCACCATGTCCGGCGAGTACGATCACGCGGTTCAGTTTTCCCGCGAGAGCACAACTGCCTGCCAGAACATGCGCGACAAGAACTGCGAAGCGCAGGCCCACAGTGATGCCGGTCTGGCGCTCTCCAATGCCGGCAACTATGACGATGCAGCAACAGAACTGGATCTCGGCCTGAAGCTGACCACAGAGACAAAGAACCCGCAAACGGCTGTGTTGATCCTCAATAATCTTGGAGTGGTGTATTACTACCAGGCAAAATATTCTGAGGCGCTTAGAACTTATGAATCTGCCTTGCAGTATGTGGAGAAAGCGGAAGACAAAGAGTGGGCCGCAACATGGCGGCAAATAACTCAATTAATTCTGGCGACGCTTTACCAAAGACTGGGGAACTACCGGCCAGCCATTGCGATTTATACAGATATTATTGCGCATCCCAAAAAACTTTCGCCGCGTGACGTGGGCCATATCGATGCGAATCTAGGCGCGATTTATCGACATTTGGGAGATTCAGACCAGGCCCTTCTTCATTACCATTATGCCAACGATTATTACGCCAAGGAGAAAGATACTGACGGAGAGCTTGCCGTTTTAAAGAACACTGGCATTGTTTTGGCGTTGCAACAAAAAAAGCTCTCGCCGGCGCTGGTTGTTTTTGGTGAAGGTCTGGCGTTGGCAAAAAAAACCAAGAACCAGCGTGAAGTACTGCAAACACAGCTTTATCGTGGAGATACGCTGTATCTGATGGGCAGGCTGCGTGAAGCCGAAAGGGAATACAGTGCCTCTCTTGCATCTGCTGATCAGCTTGGGACGGTAGAAGAGCAATGGAAAGCTGTTTATGGCATGGGCAAGATCGCGCTTAGCCGTGGCCAGAAAGATGTGGCAGAGGCCAAATTCCGCGATGCCATCAAAAGAATTGAAAGCGTGCGGTCGCAGCTGCAATTCTCGTTGACCGCAGACTTCTTTGTGGAAAAGCGGGACGTCTATGATGCCCTGATCAAACTTCTGCTGGAACGCAATGATGCCGCGTCTGCCTTTGAGTTCATGGAGCGCAGCCGCGCTCGTGTTTTCCAGGACAGATTTTTTGGCGGCAACCTTTCTCCCGATGCGCTTTCACTACATTTCATTCAAGGGCGCCTGGATGCCAAGACGGCACTCATTGAGTTCTGGGCTGGGACTGAAGAACTGGCGGCGGTCTGGGTAACGCGAGATTCAGTCGGTATTACGCAAACCCATATTTCAGCTGCCGATATGGATTTGCTGGGCAAATCTGTCTCCGGACTTCCTGACAATCTAGGCAAGGACTGGCAAAAAGGTTTTCAGAGAATCAGTGCGATGCTTCCCAAAGGCATTACTCCTTTTAGTGATAGCCGCTATAACCATGTACTGATCGTTCCCGACGGATTTCTGAGTCTGGTGCCGTTCGAACTTTTACCCACAGATTCCGGCAAGCCACTGCTGGAAAGCCGCGACGTCGCTTATTTGCCCAGCGCTGTACTTTTGCTGCGCGGCGCGCTCAAGAATGCCTCGGCTATCAGGCTGCCCTGGCAGCAACAATTTGTCGGCTTTGGCGATCCCCAAGTAATCGGCAGCGGTGAAAGTTCTCTCACCAGTGCACGCGAAGGAATGGGACCGTTGCCTGCTTCCGGTGAAGAGATACGGACAATCGCCCGACTCAGTGCTGGCCGTGTTCAACTGTTTCTTGGTCCGCGCGACCAGAAGCGCAGCTTCTTTGAGTCTGCTCGCTCCGGCGCTGCTTTGCTGCATGTGAGCACGCATGCGGTGGCTGACATGGATGATCCTGAACGCTCGCGTCTGCTCTTCTCGCCGGACGAAGCTGGCCAGCCCAACAACTACATCTTTCTCAAAGAGCTTTATGGGCTCGATCTTCGTGGCATGAGTCTGGCAACGCTCTCCGCCTGTGATACCGAACGCGGGCGGCTTGTCCCGGGCGAAGGCATTCAGGCATTCAGCAGGGCATTGCTTGCAGCCGGATCACGTTCTGCTCTCACCACATTGTGGCGCGTGCCTGACCAGCCCACTTCAGAGTTCATGCAGCACTTCTATTATTATCTGCTCAAGAAACATAAATCGAAGTCAGAAGCGCTGCGACTGACCAAGCTGGAATTTCTGCACTCGGGGACAGCCCTCAGTCATCCGCGTTTCTGGGCCGCATTTGTTTTAAACGGCGATGGCACTGAGCCCGTTCCGCGATTCATTCCATGGCAGGCGCTGGCCATGCCTTTTCCCGTACTCGCGCTGATCATCTTTTTCTACTTGCGTATGCGGAAAAAGAAACAAGCTGCTGCCGCGACTGCGTAAACTTATCAGCGTTCTATCAGCACATCGGCAACAGCCTGCCTTCCGATCAAAATAAATTACGGTGTTGCGACAATCACCGGTACAACGTTGCTGGTGGCATCGTCTCCCAGCAGTCCCAGCAACTGTATTGGCTGGCTTGGCGTGATGCGCACAGCAACCGCTCCTGCCGGCGTATTCGCAAACAACTCAGTCAGGTCGCGGGTTATTTTGCTGAGCGCAGGCAACGGCAAAGTTGTTGTTCCCAGGATATCGCCGGTGGCCGATTGCATTTCCAGCGTCACGTTCACCGCGCTGGTACTCGGATTCTGCAAAGCCAGAGCGGTAAACTGCTGGCCTGAGCGTGTCCATGGCAGCGTTCCGCTGGAAAACATCTGGCGTGAAAAAAGTGGATAGCTCTCCGCCACCAGTGGATGTGTGCTTTCGCCAACAATCTGGGCGCGGAAATAAGTGAAATAAGTTGAGCGCTCCGTCTTTGTCGTCACGCGTACGCGGACTGCATCCATTTGCAGCGGAGAAGGCAACACCACATCAAGCTGCGTTGGTGAAACAAATTGAACTGCGCGCGGATTCAGGTCAACGCCTTCCATGTTGACGCGTGCGTCCGGTGTGAAGCCAATTCCAAAGACTGAAATTTTTGTGCCCGCAGGCTGTATTCCTCCGTTGGGAACTACATCGCTAATGGCCAGCGTTCCGCCGATGGTGAGTTTTCCATCTGTAATTTCCTGCGGATACGGCTGCCCGGATGAGGGATCAGTCCACAACGAATTTGGAACGCTGATGCTCAACGGAAACTGTTCTCCTATGGTTGCAGTTGTTGCGATAGGGAAGGCGATGGTAAGAATCGCATCATCCACGTTGGGGTTTATGCCAAACGTTCCCTTGGGCGAATCAAAATTAATCTGGATGCCCGAATCATTTACCACGGCCACGCCCACCGTCTGTCCAATTGGATCATGCAAGGCGATCCCGCGTACTGGCCCCGATGGCACAGTAGGCCGCGTGCTTCCGTGGCCAATTGGTTTGGGCTCTGTCAACATAAGCTGGAACTGAAAAAGTCCGCCGGGCGGAGTGCTTGAATTTAGAACTTTGAGTGAAACGCCTGTGAAACCTGCCGGATCTTTTCCACCGCCACCACCGCCATCTGGATCTGTGCTATTGCCTGAGGGGGGCGCAGTTTTCACGGAGTCATTACTTGCAGTTGAACCACCGTTTGAGGCCTCACCATTTTTCTGGGCTGAAGCAGCCAGGCAGATACAACTGCTTAGCAACAAGAACGCAACAAGCCTGCTAACCAGAGCAGGCCGCTGCATCATGCGTTTCAACATGTATACCTCTCTCTCTTTGTTGGGGGCCTAGTCTAGTCTGGATGCGCCAAACGAGAGAGATGTTGTGTAAAGGATCTAATTGTTAATTGATTTTAAAATCTCCACCGGTCGAATTTGCAATTTCGTTTCCTGCTGCATCCAGCGCGGTGATTTTCCACTTCAGCGGTTTGCCGGAAGACATGTTGGCTTTCATTTCCGGCGTTACCACAATTACATTCTGCTTAGTTGTCTTGGTGGCCAACACAGTTCCAATGGCGTCTCTTAATTCGATTGAGTAACTGCTGGCGCCCGGGAATGCTTCCCAGCGAAATTCCACTGGCGCCTGGGTCAGATTGCCAACCGGACTCTTCAAGTGGATAGCGCCGGCGCGGAATCCGCTGACGCCGAAACTGCCTACGCCGATCTTTGTAGGATGTTCCTGATTTCCTGAGTGATGCAGTGAAACTCCCAGGGCCAGCACCACGGCCAGGGCGGCTGCTCCGGCAAGGTATGGAACTCTGAACATCGCACGCCAGATCGAAACGCGGGCCACTGCCGATTTCACAACCTGTGTATTCTGCTTGCGCTGCAACTGGGCCGCAATCCACGCTACTGCCGCGCCTTCATCGGCTGTGGGAACGGATGCCTCAAAGTTTTTCAGCAGAGAAAGTTCGGTCTGGCAGTTCGGACAGTCAGAGAGATGAGCAGCCGCCTTTTGATCGGCCGCTTTTTGATCGGCCGCTTTTTGATCAACGGCGCTGGCCTCAGTCATCTTCTCCAGTACTTCCAGGGGGAGACAATTGGCAGTGGACGAGACTGCTGATTGCCACATCTTCTGAGTTGTTGTGTTATCGGCCATGTTGAATCTCCTCAGTTACAGGAACCTTTTAGGCTCTCGCCTTCCAGCGTTTTGCTGCCCGGTCTAACTTTCTTTTGGCGCTTACCAGATAAGCTTTTGCTCCGCTGGCATTGGTCAGGTTCAGCATCCGCGTAATTACATCCAGCGGAAGCTCTTCTGCAAAGTGCATGGTAAAGACTGCTTTTTCGGTCTCTTCCAGTGTTTCGTTCACTAGTTGCCGCGCAATGTCTGCCTGCTGTTTCCGCTCAATCGACGCCAGCGGACTATCAGTGATATCTGGCAACGTGTCCATCACCAGTTCGTCTGAATCCATTTCCGGCGTGTTCGCGCGTGACCGCACTGCATTGAGGCAGTGGTTGCGGGTAATGGAATACAGCCACGTTGAAAATTTGGATTGGCCCTTGAAGTAAGAGAGGTTCTGGTATGCCTTAACGCAAATCTCCTGCGCTAGATCTGCCGCCGATTCACGGTCACCCGTAACCGACAGACACCAGCGTGCCACCTTGACGTGGTGGCGGCGGAAGAGCTCATTCAGGTACTGTTCTGCTGTAGCTTGACCCGCTTCAGCATGGTACCGGGCGATGAGCGCCTCATCCGTAAGGTCCTCCCAGCGCATTTCCGGGATTATAACAACTGATTCTGCTTTGCTCCCGCTGGAGGAAACGCCTTGGTTACGAACCGGCAACAGCGCCCGCTCGCCAGAAGTGTTGTAGCCTTTCGCATCGCTTGCTTCCACGCCCCGGTTCTGGCTCGTTTCAGCCACCGGATACATCGAAGCCACCGTTGTCGATTGTGCTGCCACTTAGCAATTTCCTTTCCCTTACTCCAGATAAGACAACCTTTTGTGCTATATGGAACAACTTTCTTATTGGCCTTAAGTTCATCCCCCTTTATGTCCGGCAGTTCACCTGCTCTCTGCCGCAGATTAGGTGTTTTTATCCGATTTTGTGGGGTGTTCTCTGTTAGCGATGTCCAGCAATAGATGTCCAGCAATGAAAGCTGGATTGAGCGGACTAGCTAAAAAGGATCCGTGGAAACAAACTTAGGCCTCCCCCCTCCTATACCCATCCCAGATCGGCGTGCACTTGAGAGGGATCAACCCAGGTCATCCCAGATTGGCGTAGGTTTGAGGGCTCATACGCGGATTGGCGTAGCCTTTAGGACCTTTGAACCCTTAGCAGCTCATGTGGCACCGGCACCCTCGCCGGTGTTTCTGTGACGGATATATATGTTCTGTGATTGATATTTCGGATGATGGCTCCGTGGTTTCTAAAACTACTGGGTTTCTAAACTATTTGGTTTCTAAACCCGGGTTGCTTGAACTGATCCCTTGATCAGTGTCCTCAGTGTTCATCAGTGGTGAAGGGTTTAGCTTTTCTACCCACCCCGTCATTTTTCATTTCCATTGCAAACAAAAGACTTCCGCCAATCGGAGCTTGGGCCGTGCTTGCACGGAGCTTGGGCCGTCCTTGCATGGCGCTTGGTCGGTCCAGGCTCGGCCCTTGGGCCGTCCAAGCCCAATCCCAGCCACCAGTGTTCGGCAGAGGGTCGCAACTTCCATCTTTAGCTGGCGCAAATGTGCAATAACGCGCCTATTCAGTTTTCAATGAGCCTGCGAACCCTCGTCGCAAGGCCATCCTAGCGAATTTCCAGATGGAAATAAAGAGCGAATAAGTACAATGGAAACTTGAATATTTGCCAGAAATACTATGGCCACCCAGCTCCAAGGGTTGGGATCGATGGATATACGCAACCCTCTTCGGTAATTGTGTTCACTAAAGCTTTTCTCCGCGACTCCGCGGGTGAGCCTTTGACTTGCCGCTAAAATCCGTTTTTTCCGTATTCATCCATGGTGAGGTTTTGCCGCGGTAAGTTCTGGCTTTTGGTCTGTGGTTTTTCCCATCAGTGTGATCCGTGTGAATCAGTGGTTAAAGTTTTTGCGCTGTTGTCTTTCCTTTGTGGTCCTTCGTGTCCTCTGTGGTAAAAGGTTTTTGTTTT
>DASZMF010000998.1:0-4696 GCA_035552035.1 Candidatus Angelobacter sp. | reverse complement strand
CTGGTAAAACTCCAGCATGGTGAATTCCGGATTGTGCTGCGTGGAGATGCCTTCATTGCGGAAGTTGCGATTGATCTCATACACGCGGTCCAGCCCGCCCACCACCAGCCGCTTGAGATAAAGCTCCGGCGCAATGCGCAGATACAGGTCGATATCGAGCGTGTTGTGGTGGGTAACAAACGGTCGCGCGGTTGCGCCGCCGGCGATGGGCTGCATCATGGGCGTTTCCACTTCAATAAAATTGCGCGTATCCAGAAACCGCCGGATCGACTGCACCACCTTGCTGCGCTTGACGAAAACTTCACGCACATCCTGGTTCATTACCAGATCGACGTAGCGCTGGCGATAGCGCAGCTCAACGTCACTCAGGCCATGGAATTTTTCCGGCAGAGGAAGGTAGTCTTTCGCCAGAAAAGTAATTTCTTCCACGTGGATGGTGAGCTCGCCGGTACGCGTGCGGAACAAGTAGCCGCCCACGCCAATGTGGTCGCCCAGGTCGAGCAGCTTGGAGAGAGCAAAACCTTTTTCGCCAACGTAGTCGAGCTTGATGTAGATCTGCAGCCGCTGTCCGCCCTGCTGCAAGTGAGCGAAACCGGCTTTGCCCTGAAGGCGCATGGAGATGATGCGGCCTGCCACTTTCACTAAAACACGCGGGTTCTCCAGTTGCTCGGCCGTTTTGTCATTGAAGTCGGCGAGGACCTGCGGAACGGTGTGAGTGAAAGCAAACTTGTGTGGATAGGCCTCCTGGCCCAGGGCTGCAATATCGCGGAGCTTCTGCTGCCGCAGCTGATAAACGCTCTCTTCAAAAGACACTGTGGATTCTGACCTCGTAGGTGTAAACCATGGATTATAAATGAAGAAAAATCGTTTCTAAGAGCTGGCTGGCAATCGGCAGCGCAGATCGCTGCGAGGCTAGAAAGACGAAACCCGCGCCGCCAATTCCTGTATGATTCCCGGCAGGTATTGAGGAGGGAACAATGCTCAAAGGCTTCAAGCAGTTCATCCTGCGTGGCAACGTGCTCGATCTTTCCGTGGCCGTGGTGATTGGCGCCGCGTTTGGCGCGGTGATTACTGCGTTTGTCACGAATATTCTTACGCCTTTGATCGCCGCCATTGTCAGCAAGCCTGACTTTTCCGCATTTAACCTTACCATCAACGGCGCGGTGATTTCTTACGGCATCTTTCTGAATGCCTTGATCGCTTTTCTACTGGTGGCCACAGCCGTTTACTTCTTTATGGTCGCGCCCATGAATGCCTGGAAAGCGCGCGCGGCCCGCAACGCCGCTCCGGTTGATCCGACGAGCAAGAAGTGCCCGGAATGCCTGAGTGAGATTCCAATTGCCGCCCGCCGCTGCGCCTTTTGCACGAGCGTGGTATCAGCTGCGTAAGCTGGCTGACTTATGAAGTGCAGGGGCTGGTTTAAGTTTTTTCGTTTGCTTCAACTTGCTGTTTTTATGGCAGTGGCAACCTTCACATGGGCCGCGTCGCCCTGTGCTGGAGTGGACCGCAATCTCACCAATGAGCGTAAGAAGATTTTGTCGCCTGAAATTGCGCGGCAACTGAAGGTCAAACGAGCGGATGTACGGTACTCATTTCGCGCCGATGGTTGGACCATCCTTTACGTGAATACTTACGAGTCGGATGATGTCTATCTGTTTTACTCTCATAATCCCCTGACGAGCCGCCATATCACTGAGTGGGGCGGAGCTGCCGAAGTAGACGAAGAGCGGGAAATCAGGACGTGGATCATAAAACATGCGCCCGGGATTCCCGGCAGGCTTGCCGGGTGTTTTGCATGGCACGTGACGAAAGAAGACAATTGAGCGTGGCAATTTTGCTGAGTTAGCGCGGCTCTGTGGAGCGGCTGGCCATGTGCGAAGGCATTACCACCACCACGCACGTTCCGGAAGCGCCCTCTGCTGTCCGGCTGCGGACGTAAATCGTGCCACCATATTTGTTGGCGATACCGCGCGCCATCCACAGGCCCAGGCCGCTGGCTTTTTCGGCCTTGGTGGAAAAAAACGGTTCGAAAATACGATCACGATACTCCGCTGGAATACCTGCGCCATCGTCAGAAATAATCAGTCGAAATCCGGGCTGAGAGTTGTTGCGCACGAAAGGCCGGTTGTAAAGCCTTACCCGGACCAGACTGCGGCCCTGCTCCACAGCGTTTTCCAGCAGCGCGGTCACGAGCTGGCGCAAGTCCAGATCAATGCCGTAAAACTCACAGGGATCAAGGCGATTTTCAAAATGAATGCCGCGGGCGTGCATGCGCGCATTCAGATTCGCCGGGGTATCTTCTATTACCTGCTCCACCTGAATATGCCGGGCAGGCGCGTTTCGGTTGTAGAGGCCAATCATCTGGCGCGTGATTTTCGTAATGCGCCACAGCGATTCCTGCGCGGAATCCAACAGCTCATCGGCTGGAACTTTTGTGGTCTTCTGCTTGAGCAGAAAAAGCGCGTTGGTGATGGCCGCCAGTGGATTGTTAATCTCATGCGCCAGAGCGTTAGCCATGCGCGCTCCGGCGGCGTTGAGCTCGTTGGAATTCAATACGTCTTCAACCTGCTTGCGTTCGGTGATGTCGCGGGAAATTCCCACCATGCCGATGACCGCGCCCGAAGCGTCGCGGCAGACATTTTTCGATGAGTGGAGATGCCGCGTACGGCCAACGGCAGAGCGTGTCTCTTCAAAAACCTCAGAGATGCCAGACGTCATAATCTGCCGGTCTTTTTCCATGATGGCCAGCGCGCTCGCCGCAGGGAAGAGATCACGGTCATCCTTCCCGATAATCTCCTGCACGGTCTTGCCCACGGACTGCGCAGCGGAAGAGTTGGCAAATACATAGCGGCCGTCGCGGTCTTTCATATAAACAAAATCGGCGGTGCTCTCAATCAGGATTTCCAGCACCTGGCTCTGCTGCGCCAATGTCTGCGCTGCCAGCTTTTGAAAATGGATATCTGAACTGATTCCAACCCAGCGCTCCAACTTGCCCTGCGCGTTGCGCACGGGAATGGCGCGGGAATGGAACCAGCGGTAGTGTCCATCGTGCGAGCGAAAGCGATGCTCGATCTCAAAAGGATCGCCGCGCTTGACCGCTTCCATCCATTGCAAGCCGGTTTGCTCACGGTCATTCGGATGGAGAAAGTTGGTCCAGCTCAGGCCATCACCTTCACCGGGAGGCGCGCCGGTATATTCGTGGAACTTGTGGCTTACCCAGTCGGTAAGACCGTCAGTGCGCGTGGTAAAGAAAAAGTCAGGACACACCTGCGCCATGGCGCGCAACTTCTGATCAGTCTCCTGCAGCGCGATGTCAGCTAGTCGGCGCTCGGTAATGTCCTGGGATATTCCGACAACGCCCACAGGGTTCGAGTCAGAGTCGCGCAGCAAGGTGAGATTGAGGTGAATGTAAATCTCTGCGCCGGACTTGGTCTTGCTGCGCTGCTCTGTGTCGAGCCGGCCATGCTCCATGAGGCTTTGCAGAATGGATTCACGCCGAGTAGCGCGGCCTTCCTCAGAATAAAAGATAGTGACGTTTTGCCCGATCAACTCCTGCTGTGTATAGCCGAACATCTGCGCGGCAGCCAGGTTGCAGCCGGTAATGTTTCCCGGCAGGTCAGTAATAATGATGGAATCATGGAGCTGATCAAGAATGCTGGGCTGAAGAAAGAGCCAGTCTATTGGACTGCGGGGCGTGCGCAGTTGTGCTGCTGGCTCAGCAAAGGGCTGAGGCGTGACATGTGAGTCACGAGGAACATTCGATTCTTTCGACGCCATGGGCACTGCTCGAGGGCCGGAAACACCCCGAAATTTTCTTGAGAATATATCTTTCCGCGAAAAAAAGCTAAGAATAAATTAAGATTTGCTTCATTGGGAATGACTATAGGTGAGCTCGTGCTGCCCTGCAGATACTGCCTGTTTGCGATGAGCAAAAGTTTTCAGATATTGTGACGCGCGATTGCCGATTGTTGATCGACTATAGATGTCAGTTGTTTACCTGATGCTAACGTTAAGGGTGCTAAAGCGCTCTTATCCAGCGCTGACTTAATAATACTTATGTCTGCTTAAAACTACTTATGCTTGCTACGTTTAGTTTTGTTAATACTATTCAAAAGTTAACTATGCCAGATTGAATACTGAAATGAGAGTTGCTACTCTAACCCCAGAGGTTACTCTCATGTTGAAACGCGCGACTGTAGTTTTTCTGCTGCTTGCCATCTGCCTTCCTGCCTTAGCCAAACCCAAAAAGAAAATATTTGATAACGGAGCGACCGACGTTTTCACGGCGGCCTTGCGCACGGCGCGTGAACGCCACGTTGTGACTTATGTGGACGAAAAGATGCTGATGTTCACCTTCCAAACCGGACACTCGGCGTTCACCAAGGGCTTTATTGCGAATGCGTCGATTGAGCCGCAGGACAACGACCGGGCCACGCTTGTAATCAACGTGCAAACAAAAGACGGTGAAGCGGCCTGGGGTGCAGGTGATCGCATGGCAGACAAGTTTTTTGACCAGGTAAAAGAAGAGCTGGCTGGACTGGTGAAGCAGAAGTCATCTGTAAAAGCCGAGGAGCAGAACGTACCGGTAGCACCGCCAAAAGCTGTGCCCTCTGAGCCTGCTATGACAGGAGCCGCAAAGTCAGCGCTCGGCACGGTGACGCTCTCCGCCTCGCCGGAAAATGCTGAAGTTTCCGTG
>DASZMF010000997.1:0-5092 GCA_035552035.1 Candidatus Angelobacter sp. | reverse complement strand
ACCACAGAGGCACGGAGACACGGAGAAAAGCGGGGAGGTGCCCGAGGTGCGGTGAGTTTGATACGGGATGAATCAGTTGCGGCGTCTGCGGAGGTATCCACCGGCGCAAATGAACAAAATAGATATTACGGAAATTAAACTTGCCCACCGCGAATTGGTGAAGTGGAGGAAATTGGGTATGATCCAGGCCATCGCGGTGAGAATCAGAGCAAATCCAATTATAGAAATCAAAGCACCCAAAGAGATCGCTCTAGCTTGTGGATACTTATTGAGGCTTATTTCTTTTGCCATGAATGCAGTCTAGCACGCGTGTAGACAATAGGTGTCGCCCCACTGGGCTTGCCTTCAATTTTGATTCTAACCAGACCTTCCGGTCTGGGCTAACTCATGCCGCGCCTCTGGCGCTGGGATTATTATCGTTCCATCGTTTCGTATTTCAAACACATTGTTTAAGGCCAAGCCAGGAGACGCAGCAATGCTGCGTCTCTACGGTGGCTGTGACGTTGGCTAGATGATTCTCTTTTGTCGAGACAATACGCGGGTGGGGCGCCTGCGTTCCACTATTTGTTTTTTTGATTTGCTCTTTGATTTGCTTTTCAATCGCACATATTTTCGAGTCACAAAAAAGCGGCAGGCCCCTGGGGCCTGCCGCAAATTGTCTGCTAGATTCCCGTCGAAGAGCTTACTGTTTCTTGGCCGGGGCTTTCTTTGTTCCTGCCTTGCTGGTTCCGGCTTTGCTTGTGCCGGCTTTGGAGGGTGCGGCTTTTGCCGTTCCACCTTTGGTGCCGGGTTTTGCTGTGCCGGTGCCTTTGGGGTTGATAAGGTTGAGCGCATCTTCAGCATTGAACGGGAACTGGCGGACTGAAGTCTGTCCCGTGGTGCTGAGGGTTACGTCAACGCGACGGCTCTGGGCGAGTGCCAGAACATTGGCGTTGCGGCTGAGCTGGGTTTTCTGCGCTGCGCTCAGGTCCTGTTCCTGGTCGATGGCCTGTTTGACCTGGTCAGCGCTCATGGGCTGTTCTTCACCCAGGCCTTGCGTGTCAATGGCGTCAGCTTTTACGCCTTGCTCAACAAGGAATGCCTTGGTGCGGGTAACGCGGCGCTCGGAGAGCAGCTTGTTGTATTCCTCACCTCCGCGGGGATCAGCATGGCCCTGCAGAATGAGGTGAGCATCTGGTTTGAAATTCAGGTAGCTCTTGAAGTCAGCCGCAAGAGTGGTAAGCGTGCGCTCCTGGCTGGCAACGAGTCCGCCGGTAGGATTGATGACCGTGGGCTTGGCTGTTGCGAAGTAAATGCTGTGCAGAGAGAGACGCTGCTCAAGCTGGACCTGTTCCTTGGGAGGAGCGGCTGCCTGCACGGCGACCTGCGTGGTTGAATCGGTTTCACCGCCGCGTCCGTCACTCACGTGGCAGGTGATGGTGTATGTGCCAGGAGCAACGCCGGTGGAATCAAACTGAACATTTGCGCCGGAGCCGCTCACGCGTCCGCCGGAGGCTTTGTAGCTATAGGTCAGCGGATCATTATCTGCGTCACTGGCTGTGGCAGCGATGCTGGAGCGCTGTCCGACGGTGATGGTTGCGGGATTGGCCGCGCAGCTGATGGTTGGAGGCGTGTTGGGTTTGGTCACGACCTGCATGTCAGCCGAGGCGCTGGCGGTTCCGCCGCGTCCGTCGTCAACGGTAACAGTGGCGGTGTAGGCGCCTTCCTTCACGTCTTTTGAATTCCAGCGGACTTCCGCGCCGGTGCCTTCAATGCCTCCGCCGGTGGCGGACCATTTGTAGTTGAGCGTGTCACCATCAGGATCATTCGCCACGGCTTTTAGAGCGATGCTATCACCCGATCCGGCAAAAACTTTGAGAGGATCTGGCGTGACAGTCACTGTGGGCGGATGATTGGCCGGTGGTGGCGGCGCTCCGCCAAAGTGTAGAACCAGTCCGGCGGAGAGGCGCAGGTTGTTCTGTTTATTGTCTTTTCCGTCAGTGAATTTGGTGATCAGGTATTCAGCCTGAAAAATGCGAACGCCGATGTGTTTATTGAAATTGCCATCAACGCCGACGCCCAGTGCCGTGGCAAAAGAGTTCTCACTAAATGACCGGTTGAAAAATGCGGAGCCGCTGGGAATAGTTGATGTCTGGATATTCGCCAGACGCGCAGCGCCGAAAAGGGCGTGGGCGAAGGGTGTCCAGCGCTCACCGCGGTGGGAGAATTGTGGGCCAAACAAATACGTGTACGCACTGCCGCTGATTCCCGGAGGCAGATCTCGAATGCGATACGCGCCGAAGTCGCCCACCAGGCTGAACCAGCGATTTACATTGCCGGCAATCGCTCCGGTGAATCCGTGCAGATTGAATTTTTCTTTGGCTCCGCCAACGTTGGGATTAAAACGAATAAAAGAATATCCAAGGAAAAGATCAACTGCGGGATACTCGTCGCCGGCGGAAGGGGTGTTCACTTTTGCCTGTGGCGGTGGCATGGGAATGGTTGGGGCCAGATAGCCGGTGGAGTCAGTGGTAGCGTTTGGGGCGCTGGCCTCAGAACTGGTCAAATTAGCAGACGCCTTGGCAGAATCATCCGCAAAAGCGGGCGTCAAAAACAGGGCCCCTAAAATCAATGCTGCAACAGCACGCGCCACGAACTTCATTTCTTTCCTCCTGAACGAGTGGGTAATAAACTCGGACACCCATCATACTAGAAGTTGCAGAAGGTCGCTGGTGAGTGGCGAAGTGTTTTATGACAATGTGCGGTGAAG
Source organism: Candidatus Angelobacter sp. (assembly GCA_035552035.1). Classification (GTDB taxonomy): domain Bacteria; phylum Acidobacteriota; class Terriglobia; order Terriglobales; family Acidobacteriaceae; genus Angelobacter. The sequence goes on along the minus strand of DASZMF010000997.1, from coordinate 2,343 downwards.
ATTTTCCGGCGAGCAGTCTTTAGGACGCAAGTGTGCCTCGAGAGGAATATCCGGATGTAGAGGAGTTCATTGCGCCGGACGCTGCAGGATGTTTTATGGCTTGATGGCAGGCTGGAGGCTTTGGGCTTTTAGGAATTAGCTTAGCGGAGGAATCTAAGGATTGTGGCGAGTATCGGTTTCCCGTTTCAGGAAGGCTGATGATCGGCGATGGCGCGGGAACCTTTTTGGGCGACTGATGTCTAAAGGATAGAGATCGCGGGACTGCGCAAGACGAATGCAGAACGCAAGGGTGGAACGGACATAAGGACGACTTAAGGATATGAAAGTGATCGCCTGGAGGACCTGGGGGCGCTGTGCTTGAGGAAAGAACTACCTTAGACAGAACCTTAATGTTAGGGCTTCATATGGAAAATGGGTTGCCGATATTTATCTCTTTTAAAATGTTTTACTTAGCAGGGAATAGGCGAGTAAGTCGGTCGACAGAGTAATAGCCCTAAGTGCAGTGGGCAAAAAACGTTGCAAATGGCCTAAAAAGGCTTTATAATGAATGGTTTTTACGGTACTTATAGGTTCCCATTGAGCGCAGTCAGAATTAAGGTTTTTCAGCCAAGACTTGAAACCAAAAGCAGCTTTCAGGAATCAAAGATAGTAGATCATAAAGGTACGTAGAATACGCATTTTTCTTTCCAAAGGCAGGGCGAAACCTAATATGGCAAGGCGACGCGGTAATCCTAACTGGGGCAAGCCTGAGCCCATCGGGCCAGTTATCCCCGTAGTTACTTCATTTGAGCAGGCAGTCAAGGAATTCAAGCTGACTCCTGATCAATACATCCGGTCTACTCGTTTGCGCGAGTGGGCACGCCGAAATAAAAACAGCAAATATATCCCCGAGCCACTTTTAGAAGCCTGGGGTTTTGAAATTGAAAGTACGCTGTAAGTAATTTAGAATCATGTACTTAAAGGAGCCGCCGAAAGGCGGCTTTTCTTTGTCTCAAAAGAGACACTCCAGCGTTTGACCTGATTGCAGCCAGCATGCGATATTTCTCCGTTGACTTTAGCGTTGCGTTAACAATGCGCTAGGAGCGTTCCACCTTACATGGTTCGTCTTATCCCCAGAGATACCAAGTTTTTCGATATGTTTGCCGAAATGGCCAGCAACTTGGGCGATGGCGCCCGTCTTCTCAAGCAGACGCTGGAGGAATTCACCAACGTGGACGATCGGGTCCAGCAGCTAAAGGACATTGAGCACCGTGGCGACGATATGACCCACAATATTCTTACCAAGCTCAATTCGACGTTTATTACTCCGTTTGATCGCGAAGACATTTACCGTCTGGCCTCTTCGCTCGATGACGTTCTGGATTTCGTTTACGCGGCTGGCGTTCGTCTTGTGATGTACAAGATTACCGCTGCTCCGCCGGCCGCGTCTCAGTTGGCAGGCATTATCGTGAAGCAAGCTGACCAGTTGACTGACGCGCTTGCCCGTCTCGAAAAGAAGCACGACAACGTTCTGGAGAATTGTGTTGAAATTAACCGGCTGGAAAATGAGGCGGACAGCGTCGCGCGCGCGGCGATTGCCGTGCTGTTTGAAAAAGAGAAAGATCCAATTTCGCTGATTAAACTCAAAGAACTCTATGAAGTGCTTGAGACTGCCACGGACAAAGCTGAGGACGCAGCCAACGTCTTGGAAGGCGTAGTCCTGAAGAGCGCGTAGCATGCGGTATTCTAAAAACTCCACCTGCGCGAGGACGAGTTAAGTGCATTTGAGCGGATTGCTGGTTGCTGTCACCATTCTGATCGCGCTTTCTTTCGATTTCATCAACGGCTTCCACGATGCCGCCAACAGCATTGCCACCGTGGTTTCCACGCGTGTGCTCTCGCCTAAACTGGCTGTGATCTGGGCTGCGGTATTCAACTTCATTGCTGCATTCGTCTTTGGTACAGCTGTTGCAAAAACCATTGCTGGCGGTTTGGTCGATCCCAAACAGGCAACGCAGTATGTGATTCTCGCCGCTCTCGCCGGCGCCATTATCTGGGACTTGCTCACATGGTGGTGGGGATTGCCGACATCTTCCTCGCATGCGCTGATTGGTGGTCTCGCTGGGGCAGCCATTGCTCGCGCCGGATGGCATGTGCTGGTGCGCGAACCGAAATTGCACTGGCCTCTCATCGGCACCATTCCTGGCCTGGGTGAAAAATGGATGGCGACGTTGATCTTCATTGTGCTTGCGCCACTCATTGGATTAATCCTTGGTCTGGGTTTGATGGTTGCCGTTTCCTGGATCTTCCAAAAAACAGCACCACGCACGGTGGATAAACTGTTCCGAAAATTGCAGCTACTCT
>DASZMF010000996.1:0-3413 GCA_035552035.1 Candidatus Angelobacter sp. | reverse complement strand
TCACTGGAAGCCCATTGCTCGCCTTGGGCTTCGCTGCATTTGCCTTCATCTGGATAATCTCTGCCAGCACGCTTACTGCAATCTCCTCTGGTGACTGCGCCCCGATATTCAGCCCTGCCGGTGCGTGCACATGCCGTGCCTTCTCCGCGCTCATTCCCTGCTGTTGCAGATATTCCATCACCTTGCCGGCTTTGGTTTTGCTGGCCACAAATGCCACGTAGGCTGCGTTGGTCTTCAACGCCTGCTCCAGAGCTTCTTCATCGCCTTCGCCCTGCGTTGAAACCACAACAAAAGTTTCCGGAGTTACCCGCGCATTTGCCAGGCTGAAATCACGCGACTCAATCGCCTCCACGCCGGTAAATCTTTCCCTTGCGGCTTCGTCTGTCACCACGGCAACCGCATATCCAATCGTGTTGGCCAGCTGCGCCAGAATCTGCGCCACCGGCGAATGGCCAAGAATCAAGATCCGCGGCTTGGGCAATACCGGTTCCAGATAGATATCCAAAGCGCCTCCGCTGTGGCACGTCATTGTGTAGTCTACAGTTCCCTCTTCAGGATTCGCCACCGAAGGGCTGATGCGCACCAGCTTCGGCTTGCCTTCCACTAGCGCTTTCAAAGCTTCTTTCACGACCACAGGCTGCGCACAGCCGCCGCCAATCCATCCCCATACAATCTCTTTGCCATGGATAATAGCTTTGTCGCCGGGCTTGCCCGATGTAGGCGCCTCGCAGCGAACAACCGTTGCCGTCACGAATGATTCGCCCCGCGCCAGCAACTCCGTCGTCTTTTTGAGAAATTGATCAAACATATTGTTCTCTTTAATAGTACGCTTGCCCGCGCTTCATGCGTAATTCACGCGCGCCTCAAATGCATCTCTAGGTTCAGCAAACTCTCCAGGTTATGCGCCGGAGCAAATACATCGATATACGGCATCGCCGCGCTCATGCCGCGCGTAATCGGCCGGTAATCCGCCATCCCCAGCAATGGATTCAACCAGATCAGCTTTCGCACCTTGCGCTTAATCGCGCCCAGCTCGGCCCCCAGCATCTCCGGAGCGCCCGTGTCCCAGCCGTCGCTCAAAATCATGAATACCGTATCGCGGGAAAAAAGCCGCCGCCCATGCTGGCGATTCAGCTCCCGCAGTGATTCTCCAATCTTCGTTCCCCCGGACCATCCTGCTGCATGGTCACCCAGCGCGTCCAGAGCGTCGCGCAACTGCCGCGCCCGCAGCGCCGCAGTTATCTCGGTGAGCTGCGTGCTGAAGAGAAAAGTATCCACGCGCTTCACATATTTTTGCAGCGCATAAGCGAACCGCACAAAAAAGATGCTGTAAGGATTCATTGACCCGCTTACATCCAGCAAAATCACCAGCTTCAGCTGCTGTAGCTTCCGTCGCCGAAAGCTGAGATCAATCAGGTCGCCGCCGCGGCTGATTCCCTGCCGTATCGTCCTGCGCAGATCAATCCGGCCATGCCGGGCAATATTCCTGATCCGGCGGGAGATGCGCAAGCTCATCTGCTGCAGCAATCGCAGTGAAATGCGCTCCAGCTCCGCCATGTCTACATCTGTAAGTTGAAAGAAATCTGATTTCTTCAGGCGCTCATGCGCGGTAGCGCCCAGCACGGCCTTGCCTTCGCCTTCAGTCATTTGAGGATTGCCCTGCCCCACCAGTGGCTCGCCCACGCTTTGCTGCCGCAATTCACTTTCGTTCTGGCTCTTGGCGCGCTTGCTCTTGCGCTGCATCAGCCGCGCATTGGCTTCGGCCTGGTCCCAGAATGCCGCAAAGACATCGGCAAACAAATCCCAGTCAGGCTTTGAAGAACAGATCACAGCCCGCAGCGCATACTTCAACTTATCGCGCTCGCCAATTCCCACAGCCTCCGCCGCACGCAGCGCGTCCAGGCTTTCCTTCACTCCCGCAGGGAGCCCACAGTCGCGGGCAAAACGGCAAAACTCAACAATGATTTGTTGAACAATGATTTGTTGTAAGTCAGGAGTAGTTTGAGCCGCCATACTTCAACCAACTTCCGTCAGCATCTTCTCAATCCCGGCAGCTTTGATCCTGGCCGAATCTTCCATGGATTTTGAAAGACAGCCCAGCGTTTCTTCCACGGCCTCATGGTCCAGCTCGGTCTTTCCTAGCGCCATCAACGCCTGCGCCCAATCCAGTGTTTCGGCCACGCCCGGAGCTTTCATCAAATTCAGCCGCCGCACCGCCTGCACAAATGCGACAATCTGTTTTTCAAACTTCGCGGCAATGCCCGGCAGGCGAGCAGCCACAATTTTCATCTCTTTTTCCATGTTGGGATATTCAATCCAATGGTAGAGACAGCGCCGCTTCAGCGCATCGCCCAGCTCGCGGCTCCGGTTCGACGTAAGAATCACCAGCGGCGAATGCTTTGCCTTCACCGTGCCCAGCTCAGGAATGCTGATCTGAAAATCCGAAAGCAGTTCCAGCAGAAAAGCTTCAAACGCTTCATCCGCGCGGTCAACTTCATCAATTAGCAGCACCGGCGAAGCATCTTTTTCCTGGATCGCCTGCAGCAACGGCCGCTCCATCAGAAACTCGCGGCTGAAAATATGCTTCTCTTTTTCCTCCACGGAAAGGCCCGTGCGCTCTTCAATCTTGATGGCCAGCAGTTGCTTCTGGTAATTCCATTCATAGACTGAAGAGCTAATATCCAGCCCTTCATAGCATTGCAGCCGGATCAGCCGCGTGCCCAGAAATGCCGCCAGAGTTTTGGCAATCTCTGTTTTGCCCAGGCCGGCATGGCCTTCCAGCAACAACGGTTTTCCCAGGCTCACCGCCAGATAGACAGCAGTTGCCAGCGCGGGATCGGTGATGTATCCCAGCTGCTCAAAATTACGAGCCAGTTCGTCGGGGTTATTGAGTGCTTTGCCTTGGGGAAGAGTCGGCGAGGGCATTTACTTCACGCTGGTATCGCCGCTCGGCTTTGCGGCCTCAGGATTATCGGATTTCTCATCATGCCGAGAGAAAGACGCTTTCAACGCAGAGAACGCCAGCCCCACGCCGCTGATCGGCTTGGCTGCTTCAACCGTCGCGCCATCGGGTGCCTGCAGTTGTTTTTTGAAATTATTCACGAACTGCTCAAACATTATGTTTGAAACTTCCGTGATCACACGCGCGCCCATCTGGGCCAGAATTCCCACCACCGTGAGTTCAGAACTACTGACAACTTCCGTCCCACCATCCACGGTCTGCAGCTTGCCCGTCATCTTCATTGACGCACTGCCTTTGCCGCGCACGTCCTGCCCCTTGCCCAGAATTTCAAGCTCATGAGTCTGCGGGTCCAGACGAATCACCTGCAACTCGCCTTTAAACTCATTCGAACTGGGACCCACTTTCACCTTGATTGCGCCTTTGTAAGTCTTGTCATCCACCTGTTCGGTAA
>DASZMF010000995.1:0-3970 GCA_035552035.1 Candidatus Angelobacter sp. | reverse complement strand
GAGGCACGCACTTCAGCCCCTGCTCATCAAAGAAAGACGCAACGCGAGATCGGCGTGGGCGCACAGATTCTTTCTGACCTGAATATTCGTACCATTCGCTTGCTCACCAACCATCCCAAGCGCGTGGCTGGATTGGAAGGTTTCGGCATCAGCATTGTGGAACAGGTGCCGGTGCCGACGACCAAGGCAGTAGCGAAGTAGCCTTAAGTTTTTTTCAAACTTAAATGCGCGGCCTTGACATCATTGGAAGTAAACACTGTAATAAACGGCACTGAACCCGCAGCTTTTTCAACTGCTGGACGTCCACCGGCTTCCAGTCGCTCCACCAGGCAAGCCACTCCGGCGATCTTGAAACCAAATTCGTGCGCGGCTTCAATGGCCTGGATCGTCGAACTGCCAGTCGTGCATACGTCATCCACAATCACAACACGCGCGCCTTTTTCCTGAAAGCCTTCCACGCGGCGCCCCATCCCATGCGACTTTTCTGCCTTGCGGACAAGAAAGCCATGAATTGGCGCGCCGGCCTGCGAGCTAATCACTGATGTGGCTACAACGATTGGATCGGCGCCCATCGTCAGTCCGCCCACGGCTTGCGGCTGCCAGCCTTGCTGCTGGATCAGCTCAAAAAAAACGCGGCCCGTAAGTTCAGAGCCCTGGGCATGCAGTGTGGTGGTTCGGCAATCAATGTAGTAATCGCTTTTGCCGCCGGAAGAAAGCGTGAATTCTCCCAGACGGAAAGAGTTGGTTGCCAGCAGATTGAGAAGTTGTTCGCGTGAGGAAGAAGCCATAAGTTGTGAGAATTACTCTATCAGCCTGGGCGCTTGCGGCTCAAAGCCCCTGCATCTGGGTGAAGCCATGTGTGGCAATAAAGAACTGCGCCATGAGGACAAAGTTGTAAGTCGTATGAATCAGAACGCCGGTAGCCACAGATTTTGTGACCGCCCGCGCAATGGTAAGCACCATGCCTATAAAAAAGATCGGCACCAGTGCTGCCCAGGAATATCCCAGCTGTGATCCGTGCAATAGCGTGAATAAAGAAGCAGTAACGATGATGGAAGGAATAGCGCCAGTCCAGCGGGCCAGCGCGGGATAAAGAAAACCGCGAAAGAGCATCTCTTCCATGAATGGCGCCACCAGAACAGCAAAACCCGCAATCAAAAAAGTAGATGAACGGTCTTTGAAAAGCTCCGTCATGGGAAGCGATTTGGGAATCCAGCGATTCAATACAAGCTCACCAATTTCAGAAATGAATGTTGCACCTACGCCAACCATGATGGCAAACATCGCGTTTCTGCGGCTCGGCATATTCCAATGGATGGCCTGAAACAGCAGAGCGTGATGCCGGACGCCAACCAGCAGAGCCATAAACGCAAAGATCACCGCATAACTGGCAAACTCCAGCGGCAGGATAAAGAAGACATTGGTGCTAAGCTGCTTTGGATCAAGAGGCTGACCATGATGCGTTCCCATAAAAATAACGGCAGCAATAGTTCCGATAAGAAGAAATGCAGCAAATGAAATTAAGGCAATAAAAAGAACATCGAGCAGGTCAACCTCAGTAACCACCGGTGTAACGGCAATCGGCGGCGGAGGCTCCACTGTGATCTGCAAAGGCGCTGTAGCTTCTATAGAAGAAGAGGCTTCAGGGGAAGGGGCTGCGGGCTCCGAAATGGGATCGATTGGATACACAGGATGAGGGCTTATTAGCCTTGGAAATCAATTTATATCATTTAAGAGTTTTTTAGAAAAAGACTAAAGGGGTAGCTTGAAGCATTTGGAAGCCAAAGTAGCTACCCCTCGATTGTGCCCAGGTATAAGGAGAAGGTTGAAAGCAATGTAATTTACATTTTGAAGTGTCAAACAAAAAATATAGGCTGTTACGAATATGGAACAAATTAATTCAAGTCAAGCATAATCAATTACTTACGCTGCCTGTTCAGGTATTCCGCAAGAGCCTGCCCGGTATAAGATTTCTTAATTTTCGAAACCTGCTCCGGCGTTCCCTGGGCCACAAGACGTCCGCCGTCTTCTCCGCCTTCCGGCCCCAGATCGATGATCCAATCGGCATTCCGGATTACGTCAAGATTGTGCTCAATAATGACAATGGAGTTTCCCAGGTCGGTCAATCGGTGGATGACCTCCAGCAATTTGTTCACATCTTCAAAGTGGAGACCCGTCGTGGGCTCGTCCAGCAGGTAGAGCGTGCGTCCGGTTTGGCGCTTGGAAAGTTCTTTCGCCAGCTTCATGCGCTGGGCTTCGCCGCCGGAAAGCGTAACCGCGGATTGCCCCAGCTTGATATAGCCCAGGCCCACATCTTCCAGCGTCTGCAGCTTTTGTTTGATCTGCGGAATGTCTTCCAGAATCGGAAGCGCATCGGTTACGGATGTCTCAAGCAAATCCGCAATCGATTTTTCTTTGAACTTTACCGCCAGCGTCTCATGGTTGTAGCGTTTGCCGCCACAGACCTCACATAGCACGTAAACGTCTGGCATAAAATTCATTTCGATACGGCGCTGGCCCTCACCCTGGCAATGTTCGCAGCGCCCGCCGGCCACGTTAAAAGAGAAGCGTCCAGCTTTGTATCCACGCTCGCGTGATTCCGGCAGCATGGCATAAAGATCGCGGATATGCGTGAAGACGCCGGTGTAAGTTGCCGGATTGGAGCGCGGCGTCCGGCCAATGGGCGACTGATCAATCCTGATGACCTTATCAATATTGTCCGCGCCGGAAATTGTCTTGTGCGCTCCGGGTTCTTCCCGCGAACGATACAACTGCTTGGCCAGCGCCTTATACAGAATGTCATTCACCAGCGTCGATTTTCCTGAGCCAGAGACGCCGGTGACGACCGTGATTAAGCCGAGAGGAAAAGTGGCATCAACGTTCCGCAAGTTGTTGGCCTTGGCGCCGAGCACGGTAATAGCTTTGCTATTGGAAGCGCGCGGCTCAAAACGCGTAGCAATCGACTTTGCGCCGGAAATATATTGACCGGTAAGCGATCCGGGTTGCAGTTCAATCTCTGCCGGAGTGCCTGAAGCAACCACCTCGCCACCGTGCAATCCCGCGCCGGGTCCAAGGTCAATCACATAGTCAGCGCGGCGGATTGTTTCTTCATCGTGCTCCACCACCAGCACGGTGTTGCCCAGATCGCGCAGGTGCTCCAGTGCCTGCAGGAGCTGATTGTTATCGCGATGGTGCAAGCCAATCGAAGGCTCATCCAGAACATAAAGCACGCCACGCAGCTTCGATCCAATCTGTGTTGCTAGGCGGATACGCTGGCCTTCTCCGCCAGAGAGCGTTGCTGCTGAACGATCCAGTGATATATAGCCGAGTCCCACGGCGTGCAGAAATTGCAGACGCTCAGAAATCTCATGCAGCACGCGGCCGGCAATAGCGCGCTCGCGATCATTCAGTTGGATTTTGCTCGCTACATCTACAGAGCGCGAAACCGCGAGCGCAGTAAAGTCAGCGATAGAGAGACCGTTCACCTTTACCGCAATGCTCTCCGGACGCAGCCGCTTGCCTCGGCACACCGGGCAGGTGGTGGCGGACATGTAACTCAGCATCCATTCGCGATAGCTCTCTGAAGTTGAGTCGTCAAGATTCTGCTTTAGGAATCCCAGCACGCCGCGAAAGCCCAGCCGTGGAGCTTCTTTCTCTTCTGGTCCGTAGAGCAGCAGGTTCTGTATCTTCTGCGGAAATTTTTCAAACGGCGTAGAGAGATCAAACTTGAACGCCGCCGCCACAATCTCTACCATCCGCTGCAAATAAGTTGAGCCGGAGCTGGGACCAAGCGCGCCATCCAGCAGCGGCTTTGACCAATCCACAATAATCTTGGCGGGATCAAAATCATATTTGCTGCCCAGGCCGTTACACTCCGGGCAAGCGCCATACACGCTGTTGAAAGAAAACGATCGCGGTTCCAGCGAAGGAATATTGATACCGCAATCCGGGCAGGCCATGCGCGCAGAGT
>DASZMF010000994.1:0-3610 GCA_035552035.1 Candidatus Angelobacter sp. | reverse complement strand
GGGTTGGCGCGCATCTGATTGATCCGGCCACGGCGGAAAAAATCCGTGCATTTGAAGGCCCTGAAAAAAAGGGGCTGCGCTGGCCAGCGGCCCTGGCTGTTACCTTTGGCGTGCTCATGCTGTGTGCGGGAATCCTGCTCTTTGTGGCCGCACATTGGGACAACCTTGCGCCCTCGCAGCGTTTTGCGCTGGTGCTCTCAATGGTTGCTGCCTTTCATGTGGTGGCCAGCCTACTGGGAGGGAAAGTTCCTTCCATTGGTGTGGCGTTGCATGTGGCGGGCACGGTTTCTCTGGGCGCAGGAATTTATCTATCGGGACAAATTTTCAACCTGGAAGAGCACTGGCCCGGCGGAATTTTACTCTGGGCAGTAGGGGCGGTTCTGGCGTGGGTGATTTTGCGGCAGTGGCCGCAAGCCGTGCTGGCGGCGATGCTTATCCCTTGCTGGCTTGGCGGTGAATGGGACCTGGCCACTGAGGGCTATCGCGGCGGATGGAACATTGCCGCGCAGGGATTTCTGCTGCTTTCTATTTTGTATCTTGCTACGGCAACGAAGGAACCTAATTCGCATTTGCGCCGGGGACTGGTTTGGATCGGCGCTTTGTGCTTAATTCCTTTTATTGCAGACGTGATTGGTACGGCTGACACTTCGTACTATTCGTCGTGGAGACACGACTCTGCCTTGCCTGTTTCACTGCGGATATTGGGATACGCTGCGGCTTATCTGCCAGTACTGCTCTTTGTCGCGGTCCAACGTAAAAAACAGCTGACGCCGATGGCCGCTGCATCCGCATGGATATGGGTTCTTTCGCTGGTGAGCCGCCACAGGCCTGAGGACAACCCATTTATGTATTTGTGGGTAGCTCTGGGCGCATGTGCTTTTTGCTATTGGGGTGTGCGGGAAAACCGCAAACTTTTTATCAACTTTGGCACGGCAATTTTTGCCATTGACTTGATTGGTTTTTATTTCTCCAACGTGCTCGATAAACTGGGCCGCTCCATGGGATTGATATTACTCGGCGTGATCTTTCTGGCAGGTGGATGGGTACTCAACCGGCTGCGCTCTGACTTGATTGCACGCGCCGCAACAGCAGGAGCAATCTAATGAAACCTCTACAAAAAGGAATGGCGGTCGCCATCATCCATATTCTGATTGTGTTGAGCCTGGGCGGAAAACTGCTATATGATCGCGCCACGCGGCCGCGCGTATGGGTGCGCACGGGCTCGGTCGATCCCGGCCTGCCCATTCGTGGCCGGTACCTCACGCTGAATCTTGAAGTGCATGCGTCTGATTTCAAGCCCGTGGACCAGCACGCGCCAGTCTTCAAGACGCAGCCAGAATACACTTCCAATTATGTAGAACTGGCGGTTGAGAATGGCCAATTGGTGGCGCATAGAACAGAGCGCCATACGGACATGATGATTACCTCCTGGAGCCAGCGGCAAAATCGTGGTGAGGGTTTATTTCTGTTGTCGTCGCCAGTGGCCTTCTTTATTCCTGAACACGCAGAAGCACCGCATCTTGTCGCCGGTGATGAGCTATGGGCGGAAGTTACAGTGCCGAAGAAAGGACCGCCGCGTCCTATAGAACTGGCCAGGAAGCACGGGAAAGAATGGCTGCCATTAAGCTATTAGATAGATTAAACTAGTTTCCAAAAACTATGCTCAAACTACTCGCTATCTTATTGCTATGCATGTTTGCCGGTGTGAACTTTGCCTGCGCCCAGGATGCCGAAAAGGCGCTCAAGGAATTTGAAGGCAAGGTGCTGGTCTTGCGTCACCCACTGCATGGTGGTTCCCAGCGATACGATGCAGAAGGGAAAGTGCTAAAAGGCGGCAACGAAGAGCCGTGGACCTCCCATGGCGGCGTGCTGATTGAACGTATTCTACTCACGCCGGACAAACTGCGGGTTGATGGCAAACGAATGATGTTTGCTTTTTCAAAAAAGGAATTTCTGCTCGTTGAATTAAAAAAACTCAAGGAGCATGAAGATCCGCCGTTTTCGCCAGACATCAATATTGAGATTGTGCTGGGCCACTCCATTGACTCAGAAGAGCAGGCGAGAAACACCTTAAACAAAGTATTCGCGTTGAGTACAGAAGACCTTCTGGCTGCTGTTCCGGATTTTTGGCGATCATGCCTCACGGACCGGCTGACCTATGATCCATCGCGGACAAGAGAAACGGAGTTCTACTGGCGTGCGCCTGAAGTCAGCATCAAAAGGCCAGTGCCAATAGTCGATCGCAAAAAACCGGTGGGAGAGCCGGTGCTCAAGTCGAAAGAGGATCGCAAGGTTGAAAACCAGACCAAATTTACAGAAGATGGCGAGCCTCTCATGCATGTAGGCGATGGAGTTTCTCCCCCGCGTCCCATTCATACGCCTGAACCTGAATATGCGAATATTGCTCGTTATGAAAGCTTTCACGGCGTGGACGTGGTGACGATCATTGTGGGGACGGATGGCCGCGTTCACAAAGCCTGGCTGGCTCGCCCATTAGGATTAGGCCTGGATGAATCATCCATTGCAACGGTCAAAACCTGGCGCTTTCAACCTGCGTTTTCTGGAGACAAAGAGCCGGTGGCTGTAGAGATAAATATAGAAGTTAGCTTTAACTTGTATTGAGAGATAAAACAACGAACCAAATGCTGGCGAATCCCACTTTGCACCGAGTACTTACCACGCCGTTCTTCTATCTTTTTCTAGTGGCGATGGTGGTCCCTTTTCTGCTCTGGGCCGGTATTGCCGGGGCTGCTCGTCGCCGTCGGGAAGTTCTACGGCGCATTTATCCAAGGCTCAAAGTACTCATTGGCCGACTCGCATTCCTGGGTTTGGTATGTGTGGTGTTATTACCCCACCACGAGTTCATGACTTTGGTTGGACAGATCTCAATTCTGAACCTCTTCCTGGCTGGAATGAACCTTTTGCGCATGTGGATCGGCCGACGCGTTGACCCTGCATCATACAAAAAATATGAAGGCTGGTGGCCAACGCCAAAAGATTCGGCGGAAAGTGCTCCTGTAAAAAATCTCTAGATCAATTTCCAAAATTTCTTCCAGTTCGCGCCTCTGTGCTCCTCATTCTGCGCAGTGCTTTAAGATAGATAGTAATGATTCAGCTCACGGCAGCCGGCAAGCGCTTTGGCCCAAAAATTCTTTTCCAGGAACTCGACTGGCTCATCACGCCGCATGACCGCGTGGGCCTGGTCGGCGCGAACGGTACCGGCAAAACCACGCTGCTCAAAGTTCTTTCCGGCGTGGAGTCGCTTGACTACGGAACCATGAGTCAGCAGCGCGGCATTGAATGCGGCTATCTGCCGCAGGATGGCCTCTCGCTCTCAGGACGCACCGTGTTTGCCGAATGCTTGTCTGTGTTTGAGCGTGTTCACCAGATGCAGCGCGAGCAGGAATCGCTGGCGCAGCGCATGGCGGAAGTGGACCACTCAAGTCCGGAGTACACGCAGATCGCCGAGCGCTACCATCGCATACAGGCAGAGATACAGGCGCGCGATGGCTACACCATTGAAGCTGAAGTTGGCACGGTGCTCAACGGGCTGGGCTTTAAGAAAGATGACTGGGAGCGCCGGACAGAAGAATTTTCGGGCGGCTGGCAG
>DASZMF010000993.1:0-2846 GCA_035552035.1 Candidatus Angelobacter sp. | reverse complement strand
CGTGCACGCCACTGCCGTGCGGCTCATGCCAAACGTGCTGTCATTGATCGACTCCACGTTCTCTTCAGCAATCGGCTGATAAAAACTCGGCCAGCCCGTGCCCGATTCAAACTTGGTGTCGGAAGTGAACAGCGCCGTGCCGCAGCATACGCAGCGATACAAACCGCTGTCGTGGTTGTTCCAGTACTGGCCGCTGAAGGCCATCTCCGTATCGTCATGCCGCGTAATGTTAAATGCGTTGGGCGGTAGCTCACGCTGCCACTCTGCGTCTGTCTTTACGACCTTGGGAACGTGTACCGTGTCTTTGCGCTCGCCGGAATCAGTAAACTCCACAATTGTTACTTCCTTTGGAGTCTGGTTGGCGATGTTCTTTTCTGCGTTTGCTTCTGCCGTCTCGGTTTTCTTTGAAAAAATGCTCATATAAAAGTATAGACCTCCGCCAATCGCCGCCGCTGAGAGCAGGAACGCGCGGCGCGACGTCTTGCGCGCTGTGGGATCGGCTTGCTTTTCAGTATCAAACATTGTGTTCCTTATAGACTAATCTTACTCTCGCGGCCTACTATTTGATTCTGAAATGCCGGAAAAGATACATGGTTATAAAGGCTTGATGAAGAAGACCAAACGCGATAACGACATGCGCACTGAATACGATTTTGCAGCCATGAAAAATGGCGTTCGCGGGAAATACGCCAAACACTACCGCGAAGGCACTAACCTGGTGCTGCGTGAACCGGATATTTCAAAAGCGTTTCCTACCGGCAAAGCTGTCAATCAGGCTCTGCGTAGCCTTCTCAAGACCACCCGCTCCAAACCCAGCTAACTTAAGCCGCGCCGCTGGCGGTTTCAATCTGCGCGTCGCACGGCAGAAACACGGTAAACACCGCGCCGCCCAGGCTGCTCGCTTTGCCGGAGCTTACTTCAATATGGCCGCCGTGGCGCTCGGCTATCTCTTTGCTTACCCACAGGCCCAGTCCGGTGCCAACATCTTTCTTGGTGGTAAAGAATGGCTCAAAAATATGTGTCCGATGCTCCGCTGCAATCCCTGGCCCGTTATCTTCCACCTTCAGTTCCACGCCCGTGCCTTGCTCGCGCGCGGCAGGAGCCATCACAATGCGGATTTTGCCGGCATGGTCCACTGCGTCGGCGGCGTTTGAAACCAGGTTCGCGATCAGCTGCTTCATCTCGCCTTGCAAACCAAAAATCGCAGGACAATCCGCCGCCAGTTCCAGGTCCAGCTCCACGCTCTTGCTTCTAATCTTATTGGTGTAGATCTTCAGCACGGATTCAATCACCGTGCGCATCTCCACCGGCCCAGGCTCGGAGGAGTCGCGATAAAAGCCCAGCGTCTGCCGCGTGATATGCGACACGCGTTCTAGCTCCTGCTCGGCCATCGTGAGGTAGCCCATTACATCTTCTGGAACGTTCGCCGAATGCTTCACGATGTAAATCAGGTTCCCCACGGCCTCCAGCGGATTGTTGATCTCATGCGCCATGGTCGCGGCCAGGCGTCCGGCGGCGGCCAGCTTTTCTGCCTTGCGCATCACGCTCTGTGACTGTTTTTCCAGCGTCACATCGCGGAACACCATCACCACGCCGCGCAGCTGGTTGTTGTCGTCATAGATCGGCGCGGCACTGTCTTCAATCGGGATCAGCTCGCCATCGCGGCGTTGCAGCATCGTGTGATTGGCCAGCCCCATAATGCGTCCGGACTCAAGCACCTTGGCCACCGGATTATCCACCGGCTTGCGCGTGTGCTCATTAAAGATCGGGAAGACCTCGTGTATCTGCTTGCCGCGCGCCTCCGCCAGTTTGATGCCCGTAAGGTCTTCGGCCACCTGGTTCACATAACTCACGCAGCCGGTTTTGTCCGTGGCAATCACCGCATCGCCAATGCTGCCCAGCGTAACGCGGAACCATTCTTCGCGCTCGCGGATCTCAGCCGCATGTTTCTCGCGCTGGTCCATCTCGCGAATAATGTAGAGCGCCAGAAATACCAGGCCGATAATCGCCAGCGACGTAGCCAGATAAAGCGTGCGGATCAGCGTATGCGTGCTCTTGGTTACGTCCTGCAGGCGCCTGGATTCCAAAGCTCGCTCGTCGTCGCTCATTCCCGACATCAGTGAGCGTATCTTGCCCATATCGATCCGGCCTACGTCAGAAAGCACAAACGCGCGCACTTCATCTTTTTTGCCCGCGCGATAAAGCTCAATCGTGTATGCCAGTTCACCCAGCTTTCGCTTGGAGATGGCCCGCAACTCCGGCATCCGCGCCGACTGCTGCGGATTGTCCGCCACCAGCGCCGCCAGTTTGTCCATGTGCGTATTCACTTCAGTCAGAGCGTTGTTGTAAGGATCCAGATAGCGCACTTCGCCGGTGTATAAAAACCCGCGCTGGCCAGTCTCCGCGTCAGTGAGAAGAGATTCAACCGTCCGCAATTCCAGCAGCACACGTTGCGTGTGCTCCGCCCAATCCTGATTGCTGTCTTGTATAGCAATCTGCCGGCGCGTAACCGCCGTGTTGATCATCAACACCGCCAGCAACACGGCAAAGCCAGTTATGACGCTAAAGCGTTTGTAAATCAGTCGCATACGAAAGTGGCCCGGGAGGTAAAGCAAGTACCCGCTTTAAAGTATTTTAACTCAAATGAGCGGGAGAGTCAGTCGGGTAAAAAACTGTGCCTTTTCAATTTCGGCGATTACCAATTTTGGCAATTCTGGCAGTCTTTTGTGGCCCTCAGCCGATGTCCTTCAGCCAGATGCCCACCCGGCATATATGTTGTGTTGCAAATAAAAGCCAAACCCAAATTCCACCGAGCGGTGACTGCGCGGTTGAGGTGCACCCTTGGA
>DASZMF010000992.1:0-4915 GCA_035552035.1 Candidatus Angelobacter sp. | reverse complement strand
GTCGGCAATTGGGCTTGGACACATCAAAGATATCCTGAACGGCAAGCAGTCTGTTCCGGGAGTGGAATTGCAGGAATTGGACAGATGGGGCATGGTATCCGCTTTAATTGGATTCAATGATCCTGACGCGGACAAGATGTTGGACACACAGAAAAAACGTGATCCTTCAGGTGATGCACAAGAATACCTTTACGAAGTAGAAGCAGGGCGGCCAGAGGCAGAAACCAAGCGCCGCTATTTTGATGAATATCTACACAATAACTCTCGGCCGGAAGATTGGATCGAAGGCAGTCTCGGCGCCTTTAACTTTTGGAACCAGTCACAATTGACAGAGCCGTATCTGAAGCCCGCATTGGAAGCTCTTCCACAGATTAAACAGGAGCGGAAGATCTTTTTTGCCCTCGCCTGGCTCAACGCATTTATTGGAGGGCAACACTCTCCTGAAGCCCAGAAAGTGGTTTACGACTATCTGGCAACGGCACACATCGACCCTGATCTCAGGTTGAAAATTCTTCAGGTGGTGGACGAACTGGACCGAACCGTAAAAATCCGGGCCAAATATCAATGATGGGATAGTGAACATTAAGAGAACTAGGCTACTTTTCAGGTATTTTCAGGTGCGCAGGGCACAAATAACGGATGTATAATTTTAGTTGATGACGAAGTACTCGATCGTAGTCCCTTTTCACAACGAGCAGGAGAGCGTAACGGCGCTCTATGACCGTCTGAAGGCAGTCATGGAAGCGACCGGCGATACGTTTGAACTCGTATTCGTCGACGACGGCAGCATTGACCGCACCTACAAGCTGCTGCGCGAAATTGTAACCATTGACAGCCGCGTGATTGTGGTAAAGCTGCGCCGCAACTTTGGGCAGACATCTGCCCTGGCCGCCGGCTTTGCTCATGCGCAGGGTGAGTTTGTGATTGCCATGGATGGCGACCTGCAACACGACCCTGACGATATCCCAAAATTTCTGGAAATGCTGGAACAGGGCTATGACCTGGTAAGCGGCTGGCGCAAAGAGCGCGTGGATAATTTTGTGATGCGCCGCATTCCTTCGCGCATTGCCAACTGGGCCATGTCAAAGCTGAGTGGCGTCAATATCCACGATTTTGGCACCACGTACAAAGCTTATCGCCGTGAGATTATCCAGCAGCTTCCTTTGTATGGTGAACTCCATCGTTTTATTCCGGCGCTGGCTTCCTGGTATGGAGCTTCCATCTGCGAGATTCCCATTAAGAATATTGTGCGGCCCAAGGGCAATTCGCACTATGGCATCTCACGCACGTTCCGCGTCTTCTTTGATCTGATCACTATCCGCTTCCTGCTGAAATATATGTACCGCCCGCTGCACCTGTTTGGGACGGTTGGCATGCTGTCATTAATAGCGGGCATGGGCGTTGCTTTCTGGCTCATGCTTTCCAAACTAATCTGGCACATGAGCGTGATGGGGCAGCATGGCCCTCTTATGATTTCCGCCGCGGTGCTGATTGTGTTTGGCGGACAGATGCTGGCGCTGGGCCTGCTGGGAGATCTACAGGTGAGAAACTTCCAGGAGCCGTCGCGTCGCGTACCTTATACCGTGGCCCATGTGTTGCGATCACAGAGCCAGGAACAAGCAGTCAACGAATAATCCAAGTAATAAAAAGAGCATAAAAACCATGAGCACAGTCACCACCCCCACTGAGCTGCGGCTGGCCAAACGTATGAGCCGCCTGGGCACGGAAACCGCCTTTGAAACTCTGGCTAAAGCACGCGCGCTAGAGGCCCAGGGCAGAAGCATTATCCATTTGGAAATTGGCGAACCCGATTTTGATACGCCCACCAACGTAATTGATGCTGGCATCAAGGCCATACATGACGGCTACACGCATTACTCACCTTCAGCTGGATTGCCAGCACTGCGCCAGGCCGTGGCTGAAGAAGTTACCAAGACGCACGGCGTTCCAGTAGTGGCCGAAGAAGTTGTGATTGTCCCCGGCGGCAAGCCCACCATTTACTTCACATTTATGTCACTAGTGGAAGAAGGCGATGAAGTTATTTATCCGAACCCGGGCTTTCCTATTTATGAGTCGCTGATTAACTTCACCGGCGCCAAGGCTGTTCCGCTGCAGATGCGGGAAGAGAGAAATTTCCGCCTTGATCCGAATGAACTGGCGGACCTGATCACGGACCGGACGAAGCTGATTGTGCTGAACTCTCCGCACAATCCCACGGGCAGCATGACCACGGAGCAGGACATAAAAGATATTGCGGCAGCCATTGGCGATCGCGACATTATGGTGCTCTCTGACGAAATCTACAGCCGCCTGATCTTTGACGGCAACCATCACTCTCTGATGTCACTCCCCGGCTGGAGAGATCGCGTGATTATGCTGGATGGCTGGTCTAAAACTTATGCCATGACTGGCTGGCGCCTGGGCTACGGCGTAATGCGTAAAGAGCTGGCTGCACACTTTGGCCGCCTGATGACCAACGTAAACTCCTGCAGCGCCGGCTTCACGCAGGTAGCAGGCATTGAGGCCATCAAGGGCGACCAGTCTTCGGTTGATCACATGTGCTCGCAGTTCAAGGCGCGTCGTGACAAGTTCATTGGCGGGCTCAATGAGATACGCGGCTTCAGCTGTCTCTTTCCACATGGAGCCTTCTATGCTTTCCCCAATATCAAGAAGACCGGATGGGATTCACGCAAACTGGCTGAAGCCATGCTGAATGAAGCTGGCGTGGCGTGCCTCGCAGGCACGGCGTTTGGCCAGTTTGGTGAAGGCTATCTCCGCTTCAGCATTGCCAATTCCATGGAAAACCTGGACGAAGCCCTGAACCGCATTGGCACCTGGGCCAAGAAGAACCTTTAGCCGCAGAAAACAAATTAGCCGCGAATTTCGCGAATGAACACGAATTTTTTTGATTTGTGATTTGCGTGGTTCGCGGCTTTAATTTTGCATCCCGCCTCATATTTGCTTGCAGTTCAAAAGCAAAAGCTCTTTTGCCGCAGATTTGCGCTGACAGGCGCTGATAAAAACAAAGTCTGTTTTTGATTCGTGTTTGTTCGTGTAATTCGCGGCTAACCCGCTTTACCTAATCGGCCTTCATCTGTAAAAATCATTCATCTGTAAAATCAATTGAGACTCCATGCCAAAAAATAAATTCAAAGTTTTTGCCACCTGCCACATCGGCGACGCTGCTGAAAATCTGTTGCGCGAAAAGGGCTGCGATCTTGAAGTCTTTCCTGGTCCGGAAGCGCCGCCTAAAAATTTGATTCTGGAAAAAGCCAGTAGCGGCATTGATGGCCTGATTACAACGCTGCGCGATCCCATTGATGCAGAAGTTTTTGAGGCCGGCAAAGGAACGCTGAAAGTGGTCTCGCAGATGGCCGTGGGCTTTGACAATATCAATCGCGCTGACGCCAACCGCTATCGAATTCCCTTCACCAACACGGCGGAAGTCCTGAATGACGCGACTGCTGAGTTTGCTTTTCTCATGATGGGTACGCTGGCCCGCCGCATGTGGGACAGTGAGAAGCAGGTGCGCGAGCAGAAGTGGGGCGCGTGGCATCCGTTCCTGCCGTTTCTGGGCGATGAGATCACGGGCAAGACTGTAGCCGTGATTGGCACGGGCAGAATTGGCCTGGCATTCATCAAAAAGTGCCTGGGCTTTGATATGAACGTGCTCTGCTATGATCCGGTTTTTCAAAACAAAAAGTTCGTGGCTGACGTGCAATTGTTGATGGACCTGCGCCACCGCATGGGCATGGTGAAAGAGCCCAACTGGATCAAATATGTTCCGCTGGAAGAGGCGCTCAAGCAAGCTGACTATGTGAGCCTGCATGTGCCACTGGTCCGCGAAGGCGAGACACCAACTTTTCACCTGATGAACGAACGCACGCTCCAACTCATGCGCAAAGATGCTTACTTAATTAACGCGGCGCGCGGTCCAGTGGTTGACGAAAACGCTTTGGCTAAAGCGCTGCGCGAACGCTGGATCGCCGGAGCAGCGCTGGATGTCTATGCGAAAGAGCCACTGCCCGCGGACTCTCCGCTGCTCGATCCGGAGATTCAAGACCGCTGCCGCTTGTTCCATCACTTTGCCAGCGGCGGACGCATCACGCGACTCTCCACCGATCCGGAAAAAGGCATGGCTGGCCGCTGCATTCAGGGATTGCTCGATGTCTTACAGGGAAATTACGGCGCTGACACAGCAAAAATGCCTTATGTGGTCAACAAAGAAGTTGGCGTGCGCACGGGCGAGTACGGCGAAGGAATCTAGACTATGGAAGCGAGGATTCAGAAATGAAGAAGCGGCTACTGCTGCTATTGTTCGTTTTGCTGGGTGTTTCCTGTGTTTTTGGATTCTACCAAACTACTGATCCCGACCAATTGCTCATTGAGCAACTCAGCAAGAGCGGTGCTGATGTTTCCAAAGCGCACGACATTGTTTTCTTGTTCTACTTTCCTGATTCACATGGTGCAGCCAAAGCCATGGTCGATATTTATGAAAAGAAATTTGACGCTGAAATAAAGAAACCTGAGAAAGCTGGCGAGCCATGGACTTGCATAGCGAAAAAAACTATGGTGCCCGAGTTGAAGGCCATGCAGAAAATTCGCCGACAATTCGTGACTATCGCTACCGCCAACGGCGGAGAGTACCATGGCTGGTCAGCCACCCAGTGAAATAGTTAACGAGATAAATTACATGCCCGACGGTTTCTTCTTTGAACCCTTCACATCCAGTTCATTCACGACCTGCTGGACGTTGGGAACGCCAGCTGCAAGTTTTTCAACCTGCGCGCGCTCATCAGAATTATCAACATTGCCTTTCAGGGTAAGCACACCATTCTTGGCGTCAAAGCGGATGTGCTGTTTTTCCATCCGGTTGGCAATGATCACTGCTTTGAAATCTTTTTCGATTCCAGTA
>DASZMF010000991.1:0-5367 GCA_035552035.1 Candidatus Angelobacter sp. | reverse complement strand
GATTGCCTGCTCCAATGGGAGTTCGCTGCGCAAGTGCTGCAGCGCCTGCTTGTAACCCAGCGAGCTGAGCGGCCATGCGGAAGGATACTGTGCGGCCAGTCTCTCGGTTTCTTCTACTAGCCCTTCAGTAAACATTTCTCGCGCACGATGGTTAATCCGCTCATAGAGTGCTGGCCGGTCTGGATTTAAACCGATGCGCAGGATATTAAAATCCTTCAGCGGGTCGCGGCCTTGTTGCCACAGACCGGTCATAGGCGCTCGTGCGCTGATGCTGACTTCTAAAGCGCGAACAACTTTGGGCACGTCATTGGCATGGATGGTTTGCGCTGCCGCCGGATCGATACGCCGCAACAGCTTGTGCAGATATTCCGCTCCGCGCTCTGTTGCACGCTCACGCAGACGGATACGCAATTCTTCTGATCGTGGCGGACCGGCAAATAGCCCTTCCAGAAGCGCGCGCAAATAAAGACCAGAGCCGCCGACAACGATCGGCAGGCGTCCGCGCGCCGCAATATCGCGAAGTGTTTGCCTCGCCTGTCGCGAATAGTCTCCAGCGGTAACTAATTCAGCAGGCCCGGCAACATCTATCAAATGATGCGGCACTCGCTCGCGATCCGCGCGCGATGGCTTGGCCGTGCCAATCTCAAACTCACGGTACACGGCGACAGAATCACAGCTCACAATCTCGCCCTGCAGCCGCTCAGCAAGACGCAATGAGAGCGCAGTCTTACCGCTGGCCGTAGGGCCAAGAATCACAACAAGCAGCGGCAGGTCCATGCTGTGGTCGCTCATACACCGCCCCAGACTCGGCGCAGCAGCACAAATAAAAGGATAAGCAGCGCGAGCAGAGTTAAGCCCAGCACTTGCTGTCGTTGAGAGTCCATTGGTTCACATTGTAAATAGGCAGGCGGAAAAGGCAGGCTTCACAGCTTACTCAAATATTGAAAATGCTAAACTTTTTAGCGGGGACGAAACACCGGTAGCGCGTTGATCTATGGCGGCAGTTGCCAAATATAAATTCGATGACTTTGAGGCCGACCTTCGCGCCGCTGAGCTGCGCAAAAACGGCACGCGCCTCAAGCTGCAATTGCAGCCTTTCCAGGTTCTGGTGGCTTTATTGGAGCGCCCAAAAGAAGTAGTTACACGTGATGATCTGCGCCAGCGTTTGTGGCCGGAAGATACTTTTGTAGATTTTGATCACAGCCTCAACACAGCCATGGTCAAGCTGCGCGATGTGCTGGGCGACTCGGCCAGCAATCCTAAATATGTTGAGACCATTGCCAAGCGTGGCTATCGTTTTCTGGGGAATGCCGATGTCATATGGGAGCAAGCGGCCGTTCTGGGTGCGAAGACTGCAGAAACTCTAGAACTTCCGCCACCTATCAATGCAACTACTGAGCAAATCACAACTATCCAGCTTGCGCCTGATTCGGAACTGCCCCACGCCAGCCGAAACACCGCCCGCGTACTTTTTATTCTTACGCAGGTCATGTATCTTGCTTTTTATCTTTCGGCGCTCTTCAGTTTGGATAACACCTATCAGGCATCTTTCAAGGCGTGGCATCGCGCGGGAACTGCCATCTTCGCTATTTATCTCACAACTTCCATGGTGGGTCTGGCGGTGCGTCTGTATCTGGTCTCCGCCACGGCCATGGACTACCACCTGCTCGGCAGCAAGTATCGCATTCTTATGCCTGCGCTTTTTGTGCTGGATATGCTCTGGGCGCTGGCGCCGCTGCTGATTGCAGATCGCATTGGCCTGGGCTTTGCGCTGGGTGCATGCGCCGCACTCATCTATATGCCATTTGCGCAGCGCACACTCATGCAGATGATGCAACGCAGAAAATAATCAAAAAAGATAGCTGGGATTATTCGAGATCGTTCTTGTCAGGGTTGTAGTAAAAGCGCGCGCGAATCTGCAGATAGTCGCCGGCAAATTGTGTGGGAAGATTCGGGAGTGGAATAGCATCCGTAATTGCGCCCCATGCAGCGCGATCCAGCGCAACGTCACCTGAGCCGGCAATCAATTTCATTCCCATGACTTTGCCATCTTTCGTGATGGCAAATTCAATCACTACCACGCCTTTTTTCATGACCGGCGGCATGGCAGATTCTGGAATCAATGGGTCCCAGTGGGTTTGCACGGTGTAGCGCAGGCGCTTCATATAAGGGCCAAAGTCCACGCCCATGGTGTCACTAAGAATTTCCAGGCCGCCGCGATTGTCAGTTCTAGGGTGCTGTGCGCTGCCATATTCGCCGCCGCCAAACTCTACAGACGGCGCGGCGTGCCCGTTGGCCGCAGAATGAATTGCCTGGTTCACAGCCGTACCCGCCGAGGAAATGGCAAACGGAGATTTCTTAGGTGCATCAGGAACTGGCGTTTGCAATTGAGAAGTCTGTTGCGGGGCCTGAGCTTCCGGTGGCGGTGCAGCTTGCGCCGTTTGTGGAGTTTGCTGCGGCGCCTGCTGGGCTTGTTCCGGTGGAGCAGCGGGCTTGGGCGCACCCGGCCGGCGTTGATCAATCAACTTGCGCAGCGTGTCTTTGTCTGGCGTGGGAGTCTTGGTCTGCGCAATGCGGTTCTTGTCAGAAAGTACATCGGTTTTTGGCCGCTTAACTTTGAGCTGATCGTCGGGCAGCGAGAGAAAAGTAGATTGCTGTTTTTCTATGGGAACAATCGTTGGGCGCGTGCCAATCCATTTGGGTAAAAACAACAGCAGAAGAATAATGACGCCGTGTGTGACGATTGAGATCCAGGCGGCTTCGCGTTGACGATAGGAAGTTACATCGTCCTGCAAATCAGCAATGAGCAGGTGCAGGTCTGCCTCGGTGATTTTCACCGGAGGTTTTTCTGCCCCTCGCTGGCTTTCTGCTGGACGACCTTTATCTTCCATTACCGGAATAAACCACCACCAGCCTTACACAGGCGCTATTGCATTCTTAGTAACTATTCTCTCATTAGAACGGCGCTTGCGAGCTGCTCTTGCAGGCACATGCGCTAAAAAAAGAGCGAATTCTAGTGCAAATGACTCATTACTAAGGGGAGTAGCTTCGTCCCTTAACCCTTATTTACAAGAATTTTACAGCGAGTGCAGCTTGGCCCGGCGCGTGTGGTCGTCGATGGCAGAAAGAATGCTCAATGCTGCCGCCAGCGCCCGCCGGCCATCCTCCAGCGCAATCACTGGGCGCGTGCGATGGCGCACTGCATGCAGAAACGATTTCAACTCCGCCCGCAGTGGCTCTTCCGCTTCAATTTTTGGCTTGTTCAAGGTCACGCCCGGGATTGGCAAGGTAGAAGGCGTCTCAGCAAACGCCATCAAACTATTCAGTGAAAATTTCTCTTCCTGCGTAACGCGAATCTGAAAAACGTCCTGCCGTCCGTAATCGATGGAGATATATTCCTTGGGCTGAAAGAAACGCATCTTGCGCACGCGCTCTGTGCTGATGCGGCTGGCCGTGAGGTTTGCAACGCAGCCGGATTCAAACTCCATGCGCACGTTCGCGATATCTACTTTCTCTGAAACCACCGGCAGTCCCACGGCGCGCAATTCCTTCAACGGCGACTTTACAAATGAAAGCACAACATCAATATCGTGGATCATCAGGTCCAGCACCACGTCAACGTCAAGACTGCGCGGACTGAATACGCTGAGCCGATGCACTTCAAAAAACATGGGCTGCGTAATCAGCGGGAGCGTAGCTCTTACCGCGGGATTGAATCTTTCCAGATGGCCTACCTGCACAATGCGATGATTGGCATTGGCCAGGCTGATAAGTTCATCGGCTTCGTCCAGCGACGAGGCCAGGGGTTTTTCAATCAGCACGTCAATGCCGGCGGCCATGAGCGCGGCGGCTACAGACCGGTGATGAATGGTGGGCACAGCGACAGATGCGGCCTCCACGCGGCCAAACAATTCTTCTACGGTAGTAAATGCCAGGCACCCGAATTGCGCGGCCACGGACTGGGCTTGCGCGGCGTCATGGTCCACAACAGCAGCCAGTTCCACGCCGCCGCCCTGTTTTTGCAGTTCATGGTAAACGCGGGCATGGTTCCGTCCGAATGAACCCACACCAACGACTGCTATGCGAATTACACTTTCGTTAGTCAAGCCTTGATTTTCTCAAAGCTGGCGCAAAGCCGCAAAGGGTATCATGGCACTTCGGGGGAAACGTCTTATGGGTCGCGCCTTTGGGTTTCTGACTTTGATCGTTGTTGTAGCTGCCGGAGCTTATATCTACATGCGGCAGACGCAGAGCACCATGGCAGGCGGCACCGCCAGCCCCACGGCCACGGTGGATTTGATAGGCGTAAAAAATGACCTGCTGGCCATTGCCCAGGCTGAGCGCTCACACGCCGCACTACAAGGCGGATATGTTTCTATTGACGCGCTGCGCTCTGGCGGCGACCTCAGCATGGCGCGCAATAATCGCGGACCTTATAACTACTCTGCTGAAGTCAGTGATTCATCCTTCCGTATTGTGGCGACTTACGCCGGCCCGGAGAATTCCGGCATGCCCAGCACTCTGAGCATCGACCAGACCATGCAGGTCAGCCAGCAATAAGCTTACGCGGCTTTATGCTGATAGCCATTCTTTTGCTGCCGAATGCCTGCTGCAACTTTCTTTAAATCAGCAACGAATCTGTTCATCTCTTCATGACGAGACTTGTCGTCAGGTGCTCGCAATATGGACGAAGGATGGACCGTCGCCATTACATTGGGCGCAACTTTCAACTTAATTACCTCTGCTTCAATCCATTCGCCGCGATGTTGCGTCACGCGAAATTCGCGTCCCAGGATACCCTGCGCTGCTGTGGCGCCCAGCAATACCACAATCTGCGGCTTGATCGCTTTGATCTCAGCCTCCAGCCAGGGACGGCATGCATTGATCTCACTTGCGTTGGGCTTCTTGTGAATCCGACGCTTGCCGCGAGGCTCCCACTTGAAATGCTTAACGATGTTGGTTACATAAACATCTTTGCGCTCAATGCCGGCGGCGGCCAATGCTTTATCGAGCACTGCGCCTGCTGGGCCAACAAACGGGCGGCCCGCAATATCTTCTTTGTCTCCTGGCTGCTCGCCAATCATCATCACGCGGGCGGTTGAGCGGCCTTCCCCAAAAACCGTTTGCGTTCCCAGCTTCCAAAGGTCACAAGCTTTGCAATCTGCCGCGGCGGCACGCAAGACCGGCAGACTGGAGCTGTTTGGAATTTGTAAAGCAAGTGTCTGGCGTTTAGTCATAATTATTTTGATGCACCGCAAATAAAGATGGTCGGCTGCCGGTAAAAGCTTCGCTGTCATTTAAACTTCTTACCAAACAAGATTCAACTGGAGATTGATGCATGCGTAAGATCCTGCTCTCATGGAGTAC
>DASZMF010000990.1:0-2215 GCA_035552035.1 Candidatus Angelobacter sp. | reverse complement strand
ATGATGAGGGTCTGGCCGAGCGGATGCGTGTGCCAGGCCGTCCGCGCGCCGGGTTCAAAGGTTACGCTGGCGCCCTGTACAAATGCCGGGTCAGGCGCTTGAAACAGCGGGTCAATGCGTACGGCGCCGGTGAACCAGTCTTCCGGGCCTTTGCCAGATGGTTGCGAGCCTGCTCTTTTGATTTCCATGATTGATTGCCTCGGTTTCTATCTTCTCATTTGAGTTTTAAAGTTCAGCCATTAGCTCTTAGCAATTGGCCATCAGCAATTGGCAAAAGGATCGCGCGGCGGGACCTTTACTGTCACCAGCACCGCGCGTCATTTATAGGTTACTTGCGTGTTTAGCGATTGACCAGCTTCTGTATGTGCTCCGGATAGCGCTCGCCTTCCACGGTGATCTTGGCAGAAGCTTCATTAATCTGGCGAAGTTCTTCTGGAGTGAGTTGAACGTTGGCCGCGCCAAGATTTTCTTCCAGCCGATGCAGCTTGGTTGTGCCGGGGATAGGAACCATCCAGGGCTTTTGCGCCAGGATCCACGCAAGTGCGATCTGCGCCGGTGTGGTCTTTTTCTCGGTGGCGAATTTGCCTACGAGGTCCACCACGGCCTGATTGGCCTTGCGATTCTCTGCCGAGAAGCGCGGCACAATGTTGCGGAAGTCAGTGGCATCGAACTTGGTTTCTTCCGTGATCTTGCCGGTAAGAAAACCTTTGCCCAGCGGACTGAAAGGAACAAAGCCAATGCCCAGTTCTTCCAGCGTCGGCAGGATTTCCGCTTCCGGCTCGCGCCACCAGAGAGAGTATTCGCTTTGCAGTGCCGTGACCGGCTGCACCGCGTGTGCGCGACGAATCACGCTCACGCCAGCTTCAGAAAGGCCAAAATGTTTTACCTTGCCCGCTTGAATCAAATCTTTTACCGCGCCGGCCACATCTTCAATCGGCACGCTGGGATCGACTCGGTGTTGATAAAACAAATCAATGTGGTCAGTCTTCAGCCGCCTCAAAGACGCGTCGGCCACTTCCTTAATATGCTCTGGATGGCTGTTTACCGATCCCAGATTCTGCCCGGTTGCGGGGTTGATATCGAAGCCAAATTTAGTGGCGATCTTCACCTGATCGCGCAGCGGCGCAAGCGCTTCACCCACCAGCTCTTCATTGGTGAACGGACCATAAACTTCAGCGGTGTCAAAGAATGTTACGCCGCGTTCCACGGCCGCGCGGATCAGCTTGATGCCTTCCTGCTTGTCCATGGCGGGGCCAAAACCAAAACTCATGCCCATGCAGCCCAGGCCAATGGCCGATACTTCAAGATTGCTCTTTCCAAGTTTGCGTTTTTGCATTGTCTCTCCTTTATGAAATTGATGATGAAGATGAAATTGATAGTAAGAATGATGGCAGCAAAAGTTATGATGCCGCTGTGGCGGCCCGCTGGTTTTCGCGCCAGCGCGCCGGTGGAACTCCTTCCCATGTGCGGAACGCCCGCACGAAGGAGTTTGAATCTTCATAGCCCAGCAGGTAGGCCGCTTCATTCAACTCAAGGTAAGAGTTGTTCAAGTAGAGCCGGGCCATCTGGTGACGCGCTTCTTCCAGCACGCGCTGAAAGCTGGAGCCGGTATCCTGCAGGCGCCGCTGCAATGTTCGCGAACTCACATGCAGTGCGTCGGCAATATCTTCAATCCCCGGACGCTTACCCGTAAGCTTTTGCTGTATCGCCTGCCGGACGCGCTCGGCAAAATTCTCGTCGTCGTTTTCTTGTTTCAGCTCTTTCTCAAATTGTGGCGCAAGCATACCCAGCAGTTCAGCATTGCGCGTAACGAATTGGCGTTCAGCGTCTGCGGCGCGAAACACAAGTGCATTGTGCGGCGCTCCGCAAACCACGTCACAGCCAAAGTAACGTTCAACCATTTTGATGTGTGGGCGATCATGTGTAAGTTCCACGCGCAGTGGTGAGAGTCGCGTACCCGTGCCATGGCGCGCGACGGAAAGGACCCAGGCAAAGCAGCAGTCAATCAGCACGGTAGGCTCAATTTCGTCGGCCAGAAGCCAGCGGAACCGGATGCTCCATTCGTCTTCACCAGTTTGACCCAGATGTTTCTTGTGCTGTATTTCTTCCGGGCACGTAATCTGTTTGTAGCGGGCCATTCTGTCAATGGCCGCGCCGAAGTTCTCTGACGAAAGTGCGGCCAGACCCACGGGATGAAATCGCTCTGTCTTGGTTT
>DASZMF010000989.1:0-2341 GCA_035552035.1 Candidatus Angelobacter sp. | reverse complement strand
CAATCGAAGAAAAACAGGAGCTGCTGGAAATTTTTGATCCCGCAGAGCGCTTGAACCGCATTGCTGACGTGCTGGATATTGAAATTGAAAAACTCAACATGGACCGCACTATCCAGACGCGCGTAAAGCGCCAGATGGAACGCGCCCAGAAAGAGTATTACCTCAACGAGAAAATCAAGGCGATTCAGAAAGAGCTGGGCCGCGGCGAAAAGAGCGAGTTCGACGAGCTGAAGAAAAAGATCGACACCGCCGGCATGCCCAAGGAAGTTCATGAGAAGGCCATACAGGAATTGAAGAAGCTTGAGGCCATGCCGCCCATGTCGGCTGAGTCAACGGTTTCCCGCAATTATCTTGACTGGCTGCTGGCTGTGCCGTGGAAGAAGAAATCAAAAGAGATCCGCAATATTGAGCATGCGGAAAAAATTCTCAACCAGGACCACTACGGACTGGAGAAGATCAAAGACCGCATCCTGGAATTTCTTGCTGTCCGCCAGTTGGTAAAAAATCCCAAGGGCTCGATTCTCTGCTTTGTCGGGCCTCCCGGCGTTGGTAAAACTTCGCTCGGTATGTCGATTGCGAAAGCTACGGGCAGAAAATTTGTCCGCATGTCGCTGGGCGGCGTGCGTGATGAAGCTGAAATCCGCGGCCATCGCCGGACATACATCGGCGCGCTGCCCGGTCAGATTATCCAGATGATGAAGAAAGCCGGAACGAAGAATCCGGTCTTCATGCTGGATGAAGTCGATAAAATGGCATCTGATTTCCGCGGTGATCCTTCGGCCGCGCTGCTGGAAGTGCTTGATCCTGAGCAGAACTGGATGTTCCAGGACCATTACCTTGACGTGGAATACGATCTGTCTCAGGTCTTCTTCGTCGCCACGGCCAACGTGCTGCACAGCATCCCTGCCGCATTGCAGGACCGTATGGAAGTTCTACGGCTGCATGGCTACACGGAGCTGGAAAAAGTTGAGATCGCCAAGCAGTTCCTGGTACGCAAACAACGTGAGGCCACCGGCCTTACGGAAAAACAACTCACGTTTACTGACGACGCCCTGCGCGAGATCATCAAGTCTTACACGCGTGAGGCAGGTGTCCGTAATCTTGAGCGCGAGATTGGCAATATTTCCCGGAAAGTAGCGCGCAAGGTAGTAAAAGACAGCACGTACACCGCTGCCTTGAATGGCGAAAAAGTAAATGAATTCCTCGGCGTCACCAAATTCCGTGACACGCTGGCCAATGAAAAGAGCGAGATTGGTCTGGTCACAGGTTTGGCCTGGACAGAAGTCGGCGGCTCCATTCTCAGCACTGAAGTTGCCATCGTTGACGGCAAGGGCAAGCTCACCATCACCGGCCAACTGGGCGACGTGATGCAGGAATCAGCCCACGCCGCAATGTCTTACGTGCGCTCACGCGCCGCAGGGCTGGGAATTCCACGGGATTTCTACCGCAACGTCGATATCCACATTCACGTGCCGGAAGGCGCCATCCCCAAAGACGGACCTTCAGCCGGCATCACCATGGCTACGGCCATTTCCAGCGCACTCAGCAAGATTCCCGTGCGCCGTGACATTGCCATGACCGGTGAAATCACGCTGCGCGGCAAGGTCCTGCCTATCGGCGGACTGAAAGAGAAACTTCTTGCTGCTCTGCGCGCCGGAATCAAGGAAGCCATCATCCCCAAGGAAAACGAAAAGGACCTGGCTGAAGTCCCGGAAAATATCCGTGGCCAAATGAAAATCCATTTCGTTGAAAACATGGACCAGGTCCTGAAGATTGCCCTGGAAACACCTCTCCCGGATTTCACGGAAGAAGGCGCACAGACCATCCCAGCACCCGCCACGCCGGAGATATCAAGAGAGCGTTATCTCTAGTATTTTAAAAATTCAGCAACGAAAGCCCACTTGAAAGAGTGGGCCTTTTTTCGGAGCGTCTGGGCAAATTGGTATCTGACGATTCTGAGATCAATGCGTCGATATCATCTGGACGAGGAGGGCCAGGATCAGGAATGGAAGCGCGAATAGCAGCGATGCCGCCAACCATTTCCACATAAAGAAATAAAGCTGCTTGATGGTGACCTGTGTAAAAGCATTGCTTGCAGAAACCAGTTCAGGTGTGGGAATAGGTCCACCCGCTATGGCTGGCGTGATGGGGGCGCCCGCTGACATCTCATCAAGTCTCGACATTGTTTTCGTATCCTTCCTTTTCGCAGCACTCTATCAAAATTCAGCTCTGGATTGGAACGCTTATGTGAGCCGGTCATTTTAACCCGGCCTCATTTCACACTCTTCTGCGATCAAGGGATGAAGGGCTTTCTCGCGTCTCCGCTGTGAGATTTATCTTC
>DASZMF010000988.1:0-1731 GCA_035552035.1 Candidatus Angelobacter sp. | reverse complement strand
AAGGGCTGCTGAATAATCGCGCTCCTGCATCGCGATCTTTGCCAGGGTACTTTTTGCCGCGATGCGCTGGGGATCGACCTTCAACGCGGCTTGCGCAGTCTGACGTGCGGCGTCGGTTTGGCCAGCGCCGAGTTGCGCCTCCGCCAATCGCTCCAAGACCGCGGGATCGTTCGCATCCTGGGCCAGCGCCTGCTGATATTCTGATACCGCCATTGCAGCTTTCGCCTGAAGTCGCAGCAGGATGTCGCCACGCATGACATGCACCGGAGCTTCATCTTTGGCGGACTGCTGGACTTCGTCAGCGGTTTTTCCGGCCTCGCGCGAATAGCACCATGAGAGCAAAAACATCCCATAAACATCTGGAGATGATTTCGACAGGCCACGCTCCAGCGACGGAATTGCTCTTGGACAATCTTCAAGTTTGGCCAGTGCGACACCGCGCTGAAAGAATTCACCGGCCTGGCCTGGCGGGGGCGCAGGAAGTTTACTTAGCTGTTCCCATCTTTGCTCGCGGAAGAGTGCCGATGATCCCTGCGAAGAAGTTTCGCCGGCAGAGGCGAGATGGCAACCGCTCTGCGCCTCCCGCACGCAATCAAAAAATTTGGCTGCTGGACCCGAAACCGCGGTCGAGACTGGTGGCTCAAGTTCCGACGGCCATTGGCTCACGCCGCGAGAAAGTGTTTCTGGAGAATTTTGTGCGAGTGAATTGATAAGTTTTATTGCTCGCTCCCACTCATACTCTTGTGCTGCTATTTGTGCTTCGTCGACCTTCGCCGCCTGGTCATTGGAATCGGCTTCCAGCGCTTTATCGGCAAATCCCTTTGCGTCGGCGAGATTGGCAACCAGAGCGGCACGTGCCAAATCAGACCAGATGCCGGGTGCTGTGGGATCAAGATCCGCGGAGCGCTGTAACAGCGACAATCGTGAAGCATCCGCCTCCGTCTGGGCAAGTGCTCGCAAACGGTATTCTGCGGCTAATCCCTTTCTCGAACTACGCAGCAATTCGGACATGCTGGCGAAACGTGCCAAAGCAAAATCGACAAACGCCACTGCAGATTCCGAAGATCCCGGCGCCACATGCACAGCTTTGATGTACGCTTCCGCTGCATCTCCATAAAAATCCTGGCGGCCATAAGCTTCACCCAGGTAATCCAGCGGATACTCTTCTTTTGGGCGCAAGTGAGAAGCTTTTTTCAGAAAAGGAACTGCGGCCCTTGCCTCACCGGTACGCAGAGTATCGATTCCCAGAAGCAGATTAACGAAATAGTCTTCCGGCGTGAGATCGTGAGCGCGACGCAGAAGAGGGAGTGCCTCGCGGAACTGGCCTTTCTGATGAAAAGCGAAAGCCTCCTGGACCAGAGTTTTCGCGTCCGCGTCGGCAGCTGAACTACAGCGTATCCCCAACAGCCCGACCAACGCGAGAATCCCAAGCCAATGCCGCGTACATGGTCCGAACCAGCGCATGAAGACCACCCCGATTGGTCAGAATACGATGCACCCAGCATACTGACAAACCGCCGCCTTAATTCCTGAACCGCTGAATTTGTGAAGGAATGTCGTATAAACATTCAGCTGGAACGCGCGCATCAGGTATTCTGCCCTGCACGCTCTAAATGAGGAAGGACGGCTGTTTCATGAAACTTAGTGTGAGTTCCGATTGGTCGTACCGCGGGCTGCGCAGTGTGGTGATCGAGAACCAATCGCTCCGCCTGATCATCTTTCCTGAAGCGG
>DASZMF010000987.1:0-1675 GCA_035552035.1 Candidatus Angelobacter sp. | reverse complement strand
GTGATGGTGTATTGGTCAGGCGTGCGCGAGTTGGTGTCATGCGTCTCGCCGTTGATCAGGTGCAGGCGGATAGTGTCATTGCCAATCGCGCTGACCACAGCTTGCTTGGCGATGGTAATCTTCGGTGTGCCCGGGATGCTGATGTCGGCGTCAAAAACGTTTTTCCAGACGGCCGCGCCTGAAGCACTGCTCACGTCCTCCACATAGAGAACATGATTTCTGAAGCCTTCATAAAAAACATGTGGCTGGACTTCAAAGGAAATCTGGGTGGCTGCCAGCTTAGTTTGCAGCTTTGCCAGCGCGGCAGCCGAGCGAGGCTCAACGATCACGGTATTGACGAGAGCAAAAATCCAGGCGGCAATG
Source organism: Candidatus Angelobacter sp. (assembly GCA_035552035.1). Classification (GTDB taxonomy): domain Bacteria; phylum Acidobacteriota; class Terriglobia; order Terriglobales; family Acidobacteriaceae; genus Angelobacter. The sequence goes on along the minus strand of DASZMF010000987.1, from coordinate 1,312 downwards.
CCGAAAACTGAGATTATTTTAAGAAACTTGCGGACGCTCACGCCGGAGGCGCGCATGGCGGTAACTTCACTATCTGCAGCCATCCGACTCAGGCCCAGCAGAATGCCCACGAGCACGCCCATGGGAATAGTGACTTTAAGGGCCGCAGGCAGCGTAAGGAAGAAAATTTCCGCAATGCTGGGGAAGGGCGCGCTGTTGCGCACCACGGCTTCAAGGATCCGTGTAAGTTCGCGCATAAAAATCACGAACGTAAACACTGAGGCCCCGATGAGCCCGTGCCAGAGCACTTCCTTCAATATGTAACGGGTAAAAATGCGCACGCGTTTTTTCTTATCAAAAGTCTAGCAGAAGCCAGCCTGTGTTATTAATGGATTAGTGGGTACCCCTGAGATCCATCTCGTATTTCTCTGGCACATGCACCAGCCGTATTATAAGGACCTGGTCACCGGAGAGTATCGCCTGCCGTGGGTGCGTCTGCACGCGCTCAAGGATTATTACGGCATGGTGAAGCTGCTGGATGAATTTCCCGGCTTTCATCAGACCTTCAATCTGGTTCCGTCTCTGGTGGCGCAATTGCAGGAATATGTCTCCGGCACCGCGCAGGATCCTTTTCTGCAAGTGGCGGCGCGTCCGGCATCTGAGATGGATTTTGCCGAGCGTCTGTTTGCACTGCGATATCTTTTCCAGGCCAATGCCGACAATATGATTGGCCGGTATCCGCGTTATCGCGAGCTGGCGGAAGAATTCCATGCGCGTCCGCAGGATTTTCAAGCCAACGCAAAACGTATGACCAACGGCGATATTACTGATCTGCAAGTACTCTCACAAATTGCCTGGATGGATGAATTTTTTCTCGCCGACCCCACCATTCACGAGCTAATTGAAAAGGGCCGCGATTACTCGCTGGAAGAGCAGCAGCGGGTGATCCGGATACAGAAAGATTTTCTCGGCAAAGTTCTGCCCGCGTATGCTGACGCGGCCAAGAAGCAAGAGATTGAGCTTTCAACCTCACCTTTTTACCATCCCATTTTGCCTCTGCTTTGTGACACCGACATGGGCGCGGTTTCCCATGGCGGCTTGCCGCTGCCGGCCAATCGCTTTAGCCATGCGGAAGATGCGCGTGAGCAGATAGCGCGCGGCCTTACGCTGCATGAGCAGGTTTTCGGCGTGCGTCCTATGGGCATGTGGCCGTCAGAGGGAAGCGTTTCCAATGAAGTGCTGACGATTGCGCATGAACTAGGTGTGAAATGGCTGGCGACGGATGAAGGAGTGCTGGGCCGCTCGCAGGGAATGATTTTCCAGCGTGATCACG
>DASZMF010000986.1:0-5976 GCA_035552035.1 Candidatus Angelobacter sp. | reverse complement strand
AGCTTTACTGGCGCAGTACCAAAGCTGAAACCTCTGGATATGACACAGGATCCGGGGTGCCCGTCGTCGCCACAGCCGAGCGAGGCGGTGGTACTGAGCGGTAATAAGCTGGCGAATGTTTTTGTCTATGTAAAAGAAGGGCTGCCTGCAGGCACATTTGCCATTCCGACGGAGCCGGTGGCGCTGGACCAGAAAGGCTGCCGTTACAATCCGCATGTTCTGGGCATTATGGTGGGCCAGCCGTTGAAAATTACGAACACTGACAGCGCGAACCATAATATCCATGACATGCCGAACAGTAACCAGCCGTTCAATGAATCGCAGACGCCTACGGACAAGCCGATCACAAAAACTTTTTCCAAGCCTGAGGTGATGATCCCGGTGCAGTGCAACCAGCACCCGTGGATGAGGGCTTATATCGGTGTGCTGACGCATCCGTATTTTGCCGTGAGCGCGGCGGATGGAACTTTTGCGATCAAGAATCTGCCGCCGGGGGACTACACGTTGGCAGCGGTGCATGAAAAATTCGGCGAGCAGACGATGAAGGTTACAGTGGGGCCGAAAGCGACGGCGAAGGCCGCGATTAGCTTTACGCAGTAAAAACCTTTGAAACACAGAGGAACAGAGGTCGCAGAGGATTTTAAAATTCGACTATCGAATACGGGTATGGTGCGATTATTTTTGATGATCGATCCATGAATTTAAAACTAATTTCCTCTGCTTACTCCTTTCCTCTGTGTTTCAAGGTTTTGCAGTTGCATTTAGCTGGCGTAGTGAAAATCTGATTGCTAAAATAACCAGTACTTCCCAGGAGATGTTCTGACCTCTTCCACGTATAACGCTGCGCAGCATCGCTTTACCGTGTTTGTTGCGTGTCTGGCTTTCCTGCTGATTATTGCCGGCGGGCTGGTCACCAGCAACAATGCCGGACTGGCTGTCCCGGACTGGCCGACGAGCTTTGGCCATCTGTTCAAAATTCCGAAGATGATTGGCGGCGTGAAGTTTGAGCACACGCATCGGATGATCGCGGAATTTGTTGGATTGATGACGATTATTGTTGCGGTCTGGACGTGGCGCGTGGACAAGCGCCGCTGGATGCGTGGCCTGACAATTGGCGCTGTAGCTGGAGTGATTATTCAGGGAGTGCTGGGTGGGTTGACGGTGTTGAATTATCTGCCACCCGCGATCTCTACTGCTCATGCCACGGTGGGCCAGACCATGTTCTGTGTGCTGGCGGCGATTGCTGTCTTTACCAGCCGGAGTTGGCTCGACGAGCCTAAAGAAAAGATTTCATTGAAAGACGCGCGGCCGCTGCTGCGGCATTGCTGGATGTTGATTGGTTTTCTCTACCTTCAATTGATTCTGGGCGCGGCGTTCCGCCATGTGTGGACCAAGTGGGGGCCTTCAGGCTCGAATCATTGGCCGGTACACAAAATTGTTCATATATTGCTTTATCCGCATATATTGAATGCCCTGTTCGTGACGGTATTAGTGCTTTATGTAAGCCTGCGGGCGATGACGAAGCATCCGACCATCACGCAGTTGCGCCGCCCTGCGCTTTGGATGCTGGTGCTTTTGATTGCGCAGCTTATGCTGGGCGTGAGCGCGTATGTGGTCCGGGTAATTCAGGGCGTGAATGAGGCGCAGCCGACCATGTCACTGGTTGTTGTGACCGTGGCGCACTTGGCGGTGGGCGCTTTGATTCTGGCATCGACCATGATTTTGACGATTCAGGCGTATCGGCACACCGGCGATCCGGCCTCGGTGATTCCCTTTGACCGGCGACGCGAGGTGGTTTCAGCATGAGCACGATTCCGCAAAGAGTGGTTGATGTCAATCCAGAATTGAAACCTGCAGCAGCGCCGGTGGTGTTGAAGAGAAATTCGCTGCTGGGCGATTATCTTCAGCTGTTCAAAGTGCGCGTGACGGCCATGATTGTAATGACGGCCTGGGCCGGCTATTACATGGGCGCGGCCAAGAGCGGTGTCTCGTCACTGAGCTGGACGCTGCTCAATGCGCTGGTGGGAATCGGCGTGACGTGCGCAGGTTCGGCGGCGCTGAATGAAGTGATGGAATACAAGCTGGATGCGCTAATGCGGCGCACGAGGAACCGTCCGCTGCCTGCCGGGAGAATGAGTCTGGCCACGGGCATGACGGCCGGAATTCTGGCGACCGTGCTGGGGCCAACCTATTTGGCGTTTACCACGAACGTACTCACGGGCGTGCTGGCTTTTTCAACGGCAGCCGTTTATCTGGCGTTCTACACACCGCTCAAACGGGTGTCGCCGATCTCAACTTTTGTGGGAGCGTTCCCCGGCGCCATGCCGCCGCTGCTGGGCTGGACGGCTGTCCGCGGGAAAATGGAAATTGAAGCGGTCTTCCTTTTTCTGATCGTCTTCTTCTGGCAGTTTCCGCATTTTCAGGCGATTGCCTGGATGTATCGCGAGGAATACGAAGCCGCGGGAATCAAGATGCTTCCGGTGGTGGATAAGGCCGGGCATAGCGTGATCCGGCAGATGTTTACATATTGCTCCACCCTGATTTCTGTAAGTCTGGTTCCCACGCTGCTGCACATGACGGGCAGAGTTTATCTGTTTGGCGCGCTGGTGCTGGGGCTGGGATTTCTGTGGTTTGTGTTTCGACTGGCGATGACCAAGCTGCCGACCACGTCACCCGATTCAAGAAAGTTTGCGCGCCAGCTGCTGCAGGCAAGCGTGCTTTACCTGCCACTGCTTTTTGCTTTGATGATGCTGAACGTGGTGCATTCCTAAAAGATGGCACAAGCATAATGACCGACTACAGCCTCTTCCCTGCGCTGAACGCCACGCTGAATGGCGCCAGCGCGGTTTTACTAGCGACCGGGCGAGTGATGATCGCGCGCCGGCAGATCCAGTTGCATCGGGCATGCATGATTGCGGCGGTGGCTACGTCCAGCGTGTTTCTGGCCAGTTATCTTTATTACCACGCGCATGTGGGATCAGTGCATTTTCCAGGCACGGGATTGGCGAGGCCGGTTTATTTTACAATCCTGATTTCGCACACGCTGCTGGCTGTGGCGGTGGTTCCTCTGGTGTTGTTGTCACTCACCAACGGACTGAAGTCGCGCTTTGATCGCCACCGCAGGATTTCACGCTGGACGTTTCCCATCTGGCTGTATGTCTCGGTGACGGGCGTAGTGGTTTATATAATGCTGTATCAAATTTACGGAGCGCATGCGTGAGCAGTGAAGATTGGCTTTCGCAAAAAAAATCGCCGGTCCCGATGTGATCTTTAAGTAATGGCGATGAACGTCTTAACAAATTTTCAATCCGCTGGTATATATTTACCAACATTCGCAAAGGAAAAATCTTCTATGGCAAAGAGCGTAAATAAAGTGATTCTGGTGGGAAATCTGGGCAAGGATCCAGAGGTAAAATTCACGCCCAGCGGCGTTCCGGTGGCAAAGTTCAGCCTGGCTACCAATGAGCGGTTCAAAGACAAGGGCGGCGAGTGGCAGGACCGCACGGAGTGGCACAATATTGTGGCCTGGCAGCGGCTGGCGGAGATTATCGGCGAGTATGTGAAGAAGGGCTCAAAGATTTATATCGAAGGGCGCCTGCAGACATCGAGCTGGGAAGATAAGCAGAGCGGCGAGAAAAAGTATCGGACAGAAGTTGTAGCCAGTGACCTGGTATTGCTGGGTGGCCGTGGCGAAGGCGGCGGCGGTGGCGGTGGCGGCGATTTTGAAGGACGATCCTCGTCGCGCGGCGGCGGGGCTTCTTCCTTTGACCAGCGCACATCGCATTCTGAAGAGCATGCGCCGTCGTCCGCAGAGATCACTGACGAAGACATTCCTTTTTAGAAGATATTCCCCTTTTAAATATCGATTCTCCGGTCTTCTGCCAGGGAGGCCGGAGATTTTGGCGACAAAGTCTCTTGATCTTTTAGCGCCATATTCTTTTGTGTTTTTCGCATTACGCAGGTGTAACCAGACCGTCTCCAAAAATGGTGATAGTACATCTGTACCCATTGTTCTTGTTCACGTTGGCTTAGTGTCCTCTTAGCTGACGTTTCTTGGTATCTAGTAATGACATTATTTGTCATTTTCTGCTAAAATTGCATCTTAGAAGATACTTTACATTTGTTTACATTTTGGCCGATAAGCACTTATCTGTCAGTTATTTAACAAGATACGGGAAATCAAGGCCTTGATTTGGCCGCTAATCTGCAGGTTAAGCAAGCAAGATTCGCTGCTTAATTTGCCAGAAAAAACTAGCAAGTTCACCAACGAAATAATTCCAGAGGAAGAGAGATTTTCACAAATGCGCAAACAAAAAGGTTTTTCATTGATTGAGCTGCTGATCGTAGTAGCCATCATTCTTATCATCGCCGCCATTGCCATTCCGAACTTGCTGCGTTCACGCGTTGCCGCGAACGATTCAGCAGCCGCGAGCACCATCCGCACCATCAACACTTCTGAAGTTACGTACCTCACGACTTATTCATCCAACGGCTATGCACAGTCTCTGCAAGCGCTCGGCCCGAACGGCGTTAACTGCACCACACCAGCCAGCGTTGATGCCACGCACTCTTGCCTGCTGGATAGTCTTGTTGGCTGCGCTACTGCAGCTGGCCCTTGCCCCAAGGGTGGTTATAACTATTACATTGGTGGAACCGCCCCAGCAGCGGGCGCACCAGCATCGGATTACGTAGTTGCAGCAGGCCCGCTTGCCATGGGCAGCAGTGGAAGCAAGGATTATTGCGCAATTTCTGACGCGGTGATCCGCCAGACACGACCCGCTACCACGCCAGCAGTTTTGGCTGCGGTTGTTCCGATTGCAACCTGCGTGGACGCTACTGCTTACACGGCAATCCAGTAACTGGAAGCAGATTTTCGGCAAGTACCTGGGGGAGGGTATTAGCCAGAAAAAGAGGGCGTGGCTCAAAAAGCCTCGCCCTCTTCTTAGTTTTTTTCGGATTGCCGTTGTACCGATGGATTGGGCTCGAATGGCGTTACTGCACCACGGGCGGCCAGAAGCGACAAAGAAGTCATCTGGCGGACCAGTCATAGTGCAGCGACAGCGATATTAGAGGTGGCAAGTGCCATAAAAGCTGGTGCTTCTCTTAATCTTTTGGATAAATGATTACCACCGTACAGTTACCGTCGTGCAGATTCGAGTGCCGGTGTTACTCAAAAATGTCAGCGGAAATGACAAATATTGTCAACAAATCATGATCCAGGTTTATCGGCAGACGGATCAGGCTATATTCTAACCCTGGCTCTTGCTTGACCTCAAACGTCATTCTTTTCAGACACTTCTGCCGAATCGCTAAGCTAGCGGCGCTACAAATCTACGGCAATGGCCAGATATGTGCACCGATGTATTGCAAGAGAGCGAATGAGTTCTGGCTCTCTAACTTTTGGACTCCAGTTTTTTCCGACTTCGAAGAGGAGAAGTTTCACATGCGCAAACAAAAAGGTTTTTCATTGATTGAGCTGCTGATCGTTGTAGCCATCATTCTCATTATTGCCGCCATTGCTATCCCGAATCTGCTGCGTTCACGCGTTGCTGCCAATGATTCAGCCGCGGCCAGCACCATTCGTACCATTAACACTTCAGAAGTAACTTATCTCACAACTTATTCGGCCAGCGGCTATGCACAGTCTCTGCAATCGCTCGGCCCCAACGCAATTGACTGCACCAATCCCACGCTGGTAGATGCCACGCACTCCTGCCTGCTGGATAGTCTTGTTGGCTGCGCAGTTGCCGCAGGTCCTTGCCCCAAGGGTGGTTATAACTATTACATGGGCGGAACAGCTCCGGCAGCCGGTGCGCCAGCAGCGGATTACGTTGTTGCCGCAGGCCCGCTTTCCATGGGCAGCAGCGGCAGCAAGGATTATTGCGCAATTTCCGACGCAGTGATCCGCCAGACAAAACCCGCGACCACGCCAGCAGTTTTGGCTGCGGTTGTTCCGATCGCGACCTGCGTGGACGC
>DASZMF010000985.1:0-3381 GCA_035552035.1 Candidatus Angelobacter sp. | reverse complement strand
ATGTGCTGGTTCGGAGCGCCGGCGATCCTAACCGGGTCAAATTAGAAAGAAGTAACCGAAGAATCGGCCGGATTGCGGGCTTGAGCCGCGTGAAGGCCGCAGCCAAATCAGGGTGCAATAAGACTTCCAGAGGATTATTTTGGACCCTGAAATGGGCGATCGGCGCCGTTCGTTGTCAATCGATTACCTTTGAAACATCCTCTGTGCCATACATGCGCTTCCCTAGATTGAGCGGTTCGCTAAAGGTTCTTTATTTGCCAGTGAACCTCGACACCCTCGCTCACGGCATTCGCCGGTTGATCGATTGTAGTGCTTATTGCCGACCGTGAAAGGGGACTGCCAATTTGGCCCGTAGAGAAAAAGAGGAAAAATTGGGCAATGCCGCACAGTTGAGTGCCCACTTCGAGCTAGCCCAATCGATAAAAAGCCCCGAAAAGGGGCGAATCCACGCGAAATCAGAGAGCATTTCTCTGCACTGCAGACTGTATGGCGGAGAGAGAGGGATTCGAACCCCCGGTGCCCGTTAAGGCACGGACGCTTTCGAGGCGTCTGGTTTCAACCACTCACCCATCTCTCCGCGAGGCGGGATTTTTTCAGTTCCATTTTAGCAAGGAAGTCCATATTGCTGGTTTAACTCATTGAATATCCCTGAATTGATCCTGTTCCCGATTACTTCCCAGCCGCTAAAATCCGGTTTATGACCGTCATTGCCGTTTGAATGACCTCCGGGCCCAAGGTACGCCCCAGCCTGGCACAGATCTTCTCTAGCCCAGATATTCTTTAGTCCAGATCTTCTTTGTGTCGCTTTATGGCGCAGGAGCTTGTGTTGGGAACACGGGCACTCGAAGGGTACCCGGTTTCCCTGGCGGATAGATTTTTACTCGTATAAATACTTTGGCAATCTGGCCGGTACTCGTGTCCTTTTGTGGTGTCTCTGTCCCCTGGCTTTTCCCGCTTACTCCAGCGCTTTCCTGCCCTGCGATAAAGACCAGCGTTTGTGGATCGGAGTCCACGGAACGATCAAGATCGCTGGAAGCCGCCGCGTGCTGCACCAGCATTTTCAGCAACGACCACTTGTCCTGGTACTCAAAGATGATCGTACGCGTCTCTGGCACAGTGATGGCAGGTGCCAGCGCAACCGGTTGCTGCGGCGAATCTTTTGCCCAGCGCAGCACGAGTTTCACCGGCTCGCCGAAGGTCCAGCGGCCCGTGGAAGGTAGATCGGCACTGCGAAAAACGCTGCCGCCAACCTGCAGGCTCCAATCCATGATCTGATTGCCGTTCATTTCATGGTTGCGGTTCACGCGAAAGACAGGCGACACATCCAGGGCCAGTGGAGCACCTGGCTCGCCGGAAAGCAGAGACACAAAGAGCGGACGCAACGCTTCGAGCTGGCTCAAGAAGGTTATGATTTTGGCGCCCGCGGGATTTTGCAAACCCTGCCGGACGGATTTTCCATCAATATCGAGTTGGTGAAATAATTCCACCACGTCTGCCGGGTCGGCCTCCTGCGCCGTGGCATCGGCTGCGGAAAACGGAAATTTTCCCGCGAGCCGCTGGTTGAAGAAGTCTGCAATCCCGGCGTATTGCTGAGAGGCTGCCTGGTTTTGCAGAGAGCGGCACCGCGCAGTAAGCGCGCGCTCCAGCGAATGCCGCACTTGCACAAAGTAAACCAGGCGCGAAGCCGCCGGAGCGGCCGAAATCTGGCAGTCCGGCGGGACCGTCTTGTCCATGCTGTTGACCAAAAAGTCTTCCACCGAGCCAAGCCCGGAGGCCGCGCCAGCCGAGTCAGATTTTCCTATATCGTTGATGATGCTCTGCCATTTGGCCACCAGCGCTGCTTGCTTTTGCGTTTTGCCGGCATTCTGCTGCAGGTAAGCAACCAGCGGCTGCGCGGCTGAGGCATACTGTTGCACTGCTTGCCGTTGCGCTCCTATATAACCGGCCATGTCTTCTGCACTGTGCGCACCGTAGCTGGCGGCGCTGGGAAGTGAGTTGCCGGTCCAGGCATCGAAATTGCCGGTCGCGGGCCAATAAAAATGCCCGGCATCGAAGGCGCGATCCAGACGGACGAGCATCATCAAAGCGTGTCCGGTACTCACGCGCAGCAGGTCTTGGTAGTCATCGTCAAAATCCAACTCGGAAAATTGTTCGAGCAGCTTCCCGAGCGATGGTGAGACGGCCTGGAACGACCGGGCTTCATTGATGGTCGCCTGATCGGTCTTGTCGCCAGGGGCCAGCGGCTGAAACTGTTGCGCGGATGCAACGGAATCCAACATGTTGGCCTCCAGCCGGGAGAGGGCAACTTCTTCAAATGTGTCTTGCAGGTTGGCTGAAGTTCCCGCCAGTTGACTGCCAAAAAATTTATCGTACGCCTCCTTGTCCTGGAGTGCGGCCTGTAAACGATCGTTGTCCCAGAAGAGTTGCTGGCCGCCTTCAACATCACGAAGACGCGCCGTACCCTCATGCGCCACGAATGGCAATTTCAGAAAATTGGCCAACACCGCCTGCAGGTCCGCCGCGTCAGGTGAGAGCTGCAGCTTTGCCTCGGTTGTCGCCAGGAGCGGACCAGTTGTCTGGCTTTTGTAAGCCAGCAGCTTGTTACGCATGTCTGCAAAGTGCGTGCGGGCCATCTGTTCAATGAAAGCTTTCAATTGCTGCTGGCCGGCACAAGAGTTTCCTTCACGCGTCGCGTCACACAGCAGAATGTTTTCCTGGACGGGCTGCGAGAAAATGCGATCCAGCGGCCTGGTGAGTGCGTCAGGCAACTGGAACTGGTCTTCACTGCTCGCAATCCACTTCAGGTCTGGCGTGGCCAGAAGAGCCTGCACCTGGTCCAGCGACTGCAGCAGTCCGTTGAGCTGGTCGTAAGTATCCAACTTGTTTTTTTCAAGCAGGTCGATCCTGCTGACAAGAGAATCCAGAGACGACAGGAGCTGTTCTTCATTCATGCTTTGGCGAAGCACGTCCGTAACCCGCGCTTCAAGCGCTGCCAGGGTGGGGTCGTTCCATGGGCGCCCGTCAAAAGGCGCACCGGAAGAAGCGCGGACTATCTCATTCATGGCCGCGGTTTCACTCTTGGTAAGATCGGCGAAGGTCTGCGGTGACAGAGAGTTGGCGAGCGCCATCAAGACACTGCCCTGGCCACGCCCTGCTGGCGCAAGACTGTTGAACCGCACGATGTTGCTTTGGAGACTTAACAGCGCGTCAGTGAAGTTCTGCAGTCGCTGCCCAGCGTTGAGCTCTACTCCGGACGAAGGTGTTGTCTTCTGCTCTTTGGCAGGTTGCGCTGGATCGCGCAAGAGGTCGCCGGTCCTGCGCTCCAATTCAGCCAGCAGCCCGGGATAAACGAGACGATTGAAGACCGGAGGCATGACTTCC
>DASZMF010000984.1:0-1948 GCA_035552035.1 Candidatus Angelobacter sp. | reverse complement strand
CGTTGAGCTCATCACGCAATGGCCGGGACACGCTGCCGAGGAAGTAGAGCGTCTTATCACTCTTCCGCTGGAAGTGGAGATGTCTGGCGCGCCGCAGATGGTGGTAATGCGCTCCATCTCGCTCTATGGGCTTTCTGATATCACTCTTACGTTCGATGAAGGCACTGACAATTATTTTTCCCGGCAGGTTATCTTCCAGAGAAGCGGTGACGCGCAGCTTCCCACGGGCGTGATACCCAGCATGGCGCCATTGTTCAGCCCCAGCGGATTGGTGTATCGCTATGTGCTGGAAAGTCCTGACCGTTCGCCGCAAGAGCTGAAGACCATTGAAGACTGGGTGGTCGAGCGCGCGTACAAATCTGTCCCGGGCGTAGCGGACGACTCCGGCCTGGGCGGCACAGTGATGCAGTATCAGGTGCTGCTGGATCCCTCGCGGCTTTACGGCTATCACCTCACGGTTCCGCAGGTGCTGCAGGCGCTCTCTGTCAACAATTCCAATGCGGGCGGCGGATTTTATTCCCAGGGCGGACAGTTCTACTACGTGCGCGGCCTGGGACTGGTGCAGAACACCTCGGATATCGGCAACATTGTTGTTGCCAGCAATAAAGGCACGCCAATACGCGTCCGCGATGTGGGCGATGTGACTATCGGCAACGCGCCTCGCCTCGGATCGTTTGGCTTCCAGACGCACAACTCAAATCAGAATGACGCTGTGGAAGGCGTGATCCTGATGCGCCGCGACGAGCAGACGCAGAACGTGCTTAAGGGCGTGGAGCAAAAAACAGAAGAGCTGAACAGCTCGATTCTGCCGCGCGACGTAAAAGTGCGGCCGTATTATGACCGCAGCGAACTGGTGCAGGTCACTACGCGGACGGTGGAAGACAATCTTGTTCGCGGCATGATTCTGGTGCTGCTGGTGCTGATTTTTTTCCTGGTGAATATGCGGGCCGCCATTATTGTGGCGCTTACTATTCCTCTCGGGCTGCTGTTTGCTTTCATTGTGCTGCACGCGCGCAATGTTTCCGCCAACCTTTTATCTATTGGCGCGATTGATTTCGGCATCATCATTGACGGCACCGTCGTGATGGTGGAAAACATTTACCGCGAACTGGCGCTGCGCGAAGGCCAGGAATACAACCTGAATGAAGTAATTCTGGCGGCGGCCAAAGACGTTGACCGGCCGATTTTTTATTCGGTCGCGGTCATCATCGCGGGCTATCTGCCGATTTATGCGCTGAGCGGCCCTTCCGGCAAGCTCTTTCATCCTATGGCGGACACCATGTCGTTCGCCCTGATTGGCGCGCTGATCTTCACGCTCACACTCGTTCCTGTGCTGGCATCGTTCTGGTTCAAGCGCGGCGTGAAAGAGCCAAAGAACCGCGCGTTTGACTGGATCAAGAAAATTTATACGCGCCAGCTTGACTGGTGCCTGGATAATCGCCCGTTGACACTATTGATTGGCGTGCTGATTTTTGCCGCCACCATGTGCCTGGTACCTTTCATTGGCGGCGAATTCATGCCTCACCTGGATGAAGGCGCACTCTGGGTTCGGGCCACCATGCCTTATACAATTTCTTTTGAAGAATCGAGCAAGATCGTTCCGCAGATTCGCGACATCCTGATCTCGTATCCGCAGGTCACGGTGGTTGGTTCCGAGCATGGACGCCCCGATGACGGCACCGATCCTACCGGCTTTTTTAATGCCGAATTTTATGTCGGCTTGAAACCATATGACGACTCTTCATGGAAGGGCAAGTATGACACCAAGGAAAAACTGATCGCCGCTATCGACAAACGGCTTGAGGCTTTCCCCGGTATTATTTTCAATTACACCCAGCCAGCGGAAGACGCCGTGGATGAAGCCCTTACCGGACTCAAGAGTTCACTGGCGGTAAAAATTTACGGCCCTGATCTTGATGTACTGGAAAAGAAGGCCGTAGCCATTAAG
>DASZMF010000983.1:0-2518 GCA_035552035.1 Candidatus Angelobacter sp. | reverse complement strand
GACAGTGCCGCGATTCTGAAACAAATGCTGGGCAGCGCAGACTTTCTGGGTCGGCAGGGCGATTCGCGGTACGTGGCGGAACAACAGCATGAAACTAATTGGTACCGCATAACCGCTGATCCGGTCATGGTAGGCGACGAGCGCATTGGGTCCATCGTTATCCTCACGAATTTAACTGAGCGCAAGCTGGCGGAAGAGTCACTGCGCAATTCAGAAAAACTTGCGGCTACCGGACGCCTGGCCCACACCATTGCGCATGAAATTAATAACCCGCTGGAAGCGCTGACCAACCTGCTTTATCTGGCCGCGCATACTGACGAGCGTGAAAGTGTCCAGGAATTTCTGCGGCAGGCCACCAAAGAGCTGGACCGCGTGGCCAAAATTACCAAACAGGTTTTGGCCTTCCATCGCGACACAAAAACGCCGGTTGAACTGGACATGCATGAGATGGTGCAGTCGGTGCTCGCGCTGTATGTGGTCCAGTTGAGCGCCAAGGGCATCCAGTTGGAGTACGAGAACACGCAGCCTTTTCACGTGCATGGCTTTCCCGGCGAACTGCGCCAGGTTTTGGCGAACCTGATTGGCAATGCCATTGACGCTTCGTTCGAGCGGAGAAAAATTTCCTTGCGCATACATCATGCTGAGCAGGATGGCGTGCCCGGAATTGCTTTTACCATCCACGATGAAGGCCCGGGAATTCCGCGCGAAATCCGTGACCGTATTCTGGAACCGTTTTTTACCACCAAGGAACTCAGAGGCACCGGACTTGGTTTGTGGCTGGCCAAGAGCATTATCGTGAAGCACAGCGGCACTCTCACTTTTCGCTCCACCTGCACGCCCGGAAACAGTGGAACATGTTTCAGAGTTTTTCTGCCGCAAGAACCGCTGGCGCAAGAGCAGCCGGCGCAAGAACAGCCGGAAGTTTCGGCCAGGGATCAGCAAGCTGGGAAGCCGGAAGATGGTCCGAAAAACGCGTCGGCAGAAAAGCCGTTGCAATCGACAGAGCGCTAACACCCGCTACTGTCATCTGTCACTAACATCTGCCAAGATTCTTCGATTCTGATAAAAGCAACTTTGCTAAAAACAAACGCTGCTGAAACAACTCCGCTAAACAAAACTCTGCCAAACAACGTTGCTAAAACAACTCCGCTAAAATTCGTCGCCGCGATTCTTAGCTTCCGGCCAGCGCTGGCAGCAGCACCATCAGCGCGCCAATCCACAAGGCCATCCAGATCAACAAATTTTTCGTCTCTGCCATCTCTGCTGCGTTCATCCCGCACCCCCAGTTTTTGTTTTGCCGTCATTGGTTACGGCTGGTCTTGTTACACACAAAGACAATGTGCAAACAGTGGCCCATAGAGCTATGTTATTGATTTATAAGCATCTTTCGATGGCGAGAGGCGGCCTTGTGTGTCACAATCGCTACGCGAGGTGTGTGCCATGGGAGACACACTCAAACCGCAGAATGGCTGGATTTTTAGGACGTTTTTTCCGCGTTGATACTTATGTGATTGTTTCCCGGCGCAACGGGCGCGCCCAGAACTTCCCGCAGCTTAGCGGAAAGAATCTTGAAGGTGAAGGGTTTGTTCACCAGTATTGTGCCAGGTTTCAGCACACCGTCAGGAGCGGCCAGAGCGCCGTCAGTATAGCCGGAGATAAAAACCACCTTCATGTCCGGGCGCAGGCTGGTGAGCGTTTCCGCCAGGGCCGGACCGGGCAAAGGTTCCATTACAACGTCGCTGAGTAAGAGATCGATCTTGCCGGGATATTCCGCCGCCAGCTTCAGCGCGTCCTGTCCGTTGCCGGCGGAGAGGATGCGGTATCCAAGCTGGCCGAGCAGGTCCACTACGACTGTGCGCAGGGATTCTTCGTCGTCCACTACTAGAATGGTTTCTGTACCGCGATAGTATTCCAAGGGGGCTTTCTGCTTTCAGTTGAGTCCGTCTGCGAAAAAAATATTAGAAAGATTGTGAACGTTTTGGCAGGGGTTTACAACCGGAAACAGATGAAATTCCATTCTGGTGGCAACAATTCCCAGATTGGGAAAATGCGGATGAAAGCTTAGAGCTGTCTAATGTAAAAGTGCGCAAGATTGTTCTTGCAATTCGTTTTAATTTCGCTTATAGTGAGAGTGGTTTCAGGCGGGAGCGGCGCCGAACTGAAACGTGTCTGCCAATTCCTTTTGGCAGAAGCGGGGAAACCCAAAAGGCCTGCAACCAGGAAGTGGCTGTTCGCAGGCTTTGGCCATTGGCTCTCTTAGCTTTTGGTTAGCGTTCAGATGCTTTCTCTCTTCATCCCCTGAAGAAAACTGGACGCAATACGTGTGTCTAAAAAGCAGCCATTAGTAATTAGCCTTTGGCCATTAGCTTTTGTGTTTTAGCTTCCGGCGTTTTCTCTTTGGATACATTTCACTCAATTTAGAAAATTTTGTAAGAAGCAGCGATTTGTCTGTTTCTTCTCACTTCGCAGGCTAGGACGCCCTTTCGGCAAGCTCAGGGCAGGCTCTGCGAGCCACATT
>DASZMF010000982.1:0-2265 GCA_035552035.1 Candidatus Angelobacter sp. | reverse complement strand
GGACGGCAACAAGACTGGCGCGACATGGACGCTTTACGGCGATCAGATCAGTTTCTCCGTAAGCTAATTAAAAATGGCCTATCGACGTTACAGTGTAATCAGTCAGCCCTCATTGCCAGGCATGGAAGTGGATCCACTTCTAGTCTGGATGAGGATGCGCCGGCGTACGCGCATTCGCAAGCCGCGCATCACGGCCGCTGAAAGACGTTTGGAAGCCGCGCGGCGCGATCCGCGACAGAGTTCTATCTACGGCCCGGAGCACACAGCCACACTCACACAATTTTGACAGGTGGGAACCGACGTTCGGCTTATGAGTCGCTCTCTTTGCTGAAGAAAATCACTTGTCGATTCAATCAGGAAAGGAGCCTATGGCTCTATTTGAACCAGCTTTCAATTTCACAATGGATCACGAGGACCGCAAGAGGGCAGGCACGGTCACTTTTGACCAGGGCGGCAAGACTCGCTTCGGCATCGCGGAGAAATGGCATAAAGACATTCCCGCTGAGTTCTGGACGGCGCCGCCGATCGTCGCCCTGGGCATTGCAGCCGATATCTACCGCAACGAGTACTGGCGGCCGATCCGCGGCTTCCAGATCGTGAACCAGCGCGTGGCCAGCAAGTGTTTTGACATCTTTGTGAACCTGCCTCCCACCATTGCCGTACCCATGTTCCAGCGCGCCGCCGGCGTTGATCCGGATGGACGCTTTGGCCCGGTCACTCTGGCGGCCGTAAACGCGGCGGACCCGGAATGGCTGCTGATGCAGCTGGTGGAGATGCAGAAGGAACATTACAAAGTGCATGCGGAGCCAAAGTTCATGGCCGGGCTGCTGGCCCGAGCGGAGGCGGTGCCGGCCTGACGGCGTTCAGTTCGTCTGCGACGCGGCTAAGAGCTTTGGCCAGTATGAGCCCCTCTTCTTCAGGAAACACGCCTATCGCGGCAAATAAGAGCTTATAACCAATTACGGCCCGCAATTCGCTAATGATCCTCTTTGTATGAGTCACTAGTTTGCCGATCCCTTTTGGAATGACATCATCCAAACTGATGCTGCCGTCGAATGTCAATTTCTCTGTTTCCTCCAGTGACTTCTTCAGTATCTCCAGCACGTGGAAGGCTTCCATGGGGCCTTCCGTTAGCGCACACAGCA
The DNA here is from genome assembly GCA_035552035.1 of Candidatus Angelobacter sp. Lineage (GTDB taxonomy): Bacteria > Acidobacteriota > Terriglobia > Terriglobales > Acidobacteriaceae > Angelobacter. The sequence goes on along the minus strand of DASZMF010000982.1, from coordinate 1,120 downwards.
GGTTTTTACAGGCTGAATACGCAGCTTTAATGCGCTGTTTACGTTGCTCGGTCATTTCCATCACGATCACTTGCTGACCGGGCTTTAATGGTGGTGGAATTGTATTTCCCATCATCTCTCCTATTGAGATCTGAACTCGTCCGGTTTTTGCGTTTGTTTGCCTGACCACGCCAAAAGAACGTCGGCCGTGATCCGAGAGGGGAACACTCCCGCGATGGTGTAGGACGTAGTCAGACAGCAGCTCGTCATAGTTGCGGTGTAAAAATCTGTGCCGGTCACGATGCTCTGTACGCGTGAGTTTTGCGGCGACGAAAATATGCGGCGCGAATTCGCCGGCACAACCTTCCAGCGTGACCATGCCTTTCCAATCAACGCTCTGGACCTTGTACGAGGTGTCGCTCTGGACCTCATGAGCAAACTTAACCTGTTTGCCCAGCAGCTCAATGCCCAGCAGTTGCTGCAATAAATCCTCGTCAGACATTTCTATCCTTGGACTCTCAGCCTTTGTCGTCTCCATCACCAGCTCCTTTTTTCGTACCATGGTGCATTGCCATGGTGGAAAGCGTTTTGTTGAGATATGGGGTCATCGACGCAGCCGGGAAGACCGTATATCGATAACCATCAATGTTGTTTTACATAAGCTACGTTATCGGAAGCTAAAAATAGGGTTTGATTCAATAGAATCAAGCCTTTTCGCATTTTTGAACGTCAATAAGTTATCGGACACTGGCATCTCTCTTTTTTCTTTCCTCGGCGCGTTGAGCTTCGATCCGCTGCAATATCTCTGCCGCAATCGTTTCGTCGTCCGCATCTTTCCAGGGGTTTGGTTCTGCAGCCAAGCGCAATACCCGGATGGCAGTCTCGGTCCATTCGCGCGCAGCTTTAAAGCCAGCGGCCATTGCGCCTTCTGTAGTCAGGAAGGCTAACGCGTCCGCGAATCCGCCACCCTTCGGAATCGCATCTATACTCATCTTTCGCAAGATGAGTGATTTGACGTTTGGCCCTAACCTTTCAGCCATATCAGCTCCTTCCTTACCAATCGGTACGCACGTCAAATAAAGCCTTTTCCATCCGGTCCCAGCCGATATCCTGCAGCGCGATCTGCACCGGAATCTCGCTG
>DASZMF010000981.1:0-8592 GCA_035552035.1 Candidatus Angelobacter sp. | reverse complement strand
TGTTCGCCTATCTGACGTTCATCGGTTCGAACAAGTTCGACTCGATAAACCTTGTCCGCAATGGTGACTTCATAGATCATTCGTTGCGGACTCCTTCAGTTCGGGCTGTGCGCTTCCAGGCTGAAGGCTGGGATTGTTGAGCCATCTCAGTGGTTGCGGGGCCGTTCTGGCTATTTTTTGGGACTGACGCAGCGGCAAAGAGCGCGGCAGCGACGGCCGCGACCTCAGCCAAGGATTCCGCGCCGGTTGAAGCAGCAGCTTTGGTTGCCAGCAGGCGATCCAAAAATCCTGTATCGATGCGCGCCGCCACAAAGTCTGGGTGCTCCAGGATGCGCCGGAACAGCGCTAAATTTGTCTTGATGCCGCCGACAAAATATTCGTCCAAGGCGCGCCGCATCCGCGCGATGGCCGTAGGGCGATCAGTCGCATAGACGATGAGCTTAGCCAGCATGGGATCGTAGTCGAGCGGGACGGTCCAGCCCTCATAAACGCCACTGTCTTCGCGCACACCCGGGCCAGACGGCCGCAGCAGTTTCGTGATTTTTCCCGGTGAGGGAAAGAAATTATTCTCAGGATCTTCCGCATATAGGCGGCATTCAATGGCGTGTCCACGCAAAGTAATGTCTTGCTGGCGAAATGGAAGTTTTTCTCCCGAGGCAATGCGCAATTGCAGATGAACCAGATCCAGACCAGTCACTAACTCAGTCACCGGATGCTCCACTTGCAGGCGCGTGTTCATTTCCAGAAAGTAAAAATTGCGCTGGGCATCGACGAGGAATTCGATGGTGCCGGCATTGGTGTATCCCGCAGATTTGGCGGCCTGCACCGCGACCGCGCCCATGCGCTGGCGCATGTCTTCGTCAATCACGGCAGAAGGCGCTTCCTCAATCACCTTTTGGTGGCGGCGCTGCACGGAACACTCGCGTTCACCCAGAAAGACCACGTTGCCGTGTTCATCGCCAAGTACCTGGATTTCAATGTGGCGCGGGTTCTCAATGAATTTTTCAACGTAGATTTCGCCGTCATTGAAAGAGCGCAGCGCTTCACTCTGGGCAGTCTCAAAGCTGGACTTCATCTCCGCCGGCGACTTCACCAGGCGCATGCCCTTGCCACCGCCTCCGGCAGCCGCCTTGATCATCACAGGAAAGCCCACGCTGGCAGCCATCTCTTCGGCTTCAGCCAGCGTAAGACCGCGCGCTGAGCCTGGCACCATGGGAACACCTGCAGCTTTCATGGCTGTGCGCGCGCGCGTCTTGGAGCCCATGAGTTCCATGGCGGATGGCGGCGGGCCAATAAATTTGATTCCGGCATCCGCGCAGGCTCGCGCGAACGCCGCGTTTTCAGAAAGGAATCCGTAGCCGGGATGGATGGCTTCCGCGCCGCAACGTTTCGCTACTTCCAGAATTTTTGCCACGTTCAAATAAGATTCGCGCGCGGGCGCCGGGCCAACCAGGTATGCTTCGTCGGCCTGGCTGACATGAAGAGCGTTGCGATCAACGTCAGAATAAATGGCGACGGAGGCAATGCCCATTTCACGGCACGCACGGACCACGCGTACGGCAATCTCGCCGCGATTCGCAATGAGTATCTTCTTGAACATGGCGGAAACCCTTGATTGTAACAACAAAGCCTGCAGCTTTTTTTGTGCGCTGCTGTTAACAGATGCGTTTGGAAGAGACCTTTGCGCTTACAAAAGAAAAGCCCCTCCGGTGCAAGGAGGGGCTCTTGAAGAACACTTATTTACTGCTTCGTTTTTGGCTGATCCAGAATAATGCCGCCGCTGGTTTTCTTGGCTGCTTCGTCCGCTTTTTTCTTGCGCGCGGCCATGGCTTTATCGCTCCAGTCATTGGCGTCTTTTACATACTCGGCGCGGGTCTGTGCGTCTTCACAGGTCATATCATTGGCCTTGCGGCTATATAACAGGTTCATGAAGGCCATGGCATCGTCGTAATCCTGGCGCTTGTCGATGGCGATTTGCAGCATTTTCATGCCTTCGTCCACCACTGCGCCGTCTTTCGCCTTCATGGCGTCGCAAATTTTCTGGCTGCCCTTGCCTTTCAGCTCGTCTTCGACTTTTATGCCCTCTTTGCCCTTAATATCGCCGGCATCCTTGAAGGTCTGCGTCCAGTCAATCACGCCCACGGAGTAATAAGTTTCCGGATCGTTCGGGTCGGCAGTAATGGCTTTTTTGTAATACTCGCGGGCATCATCAAATTTTTTCTGCTGCATTTCCAGATAAGCGATGCCCTTGAGACTGGTCACGTTATTGGAATCTTTCTCAAGCACCTGTTTGTACTGGTCAATGGCCAGTTGCGCGTTGCGCAGGTTTTCCGGTGTTTCCACGCCAGGAACATATTGCTGGGCATAGGCGGTGGCAAGATACATTTTGGCCACCTTGAGGTCGCTATCCAGATTGACGGCATTTTTGAAATGCTCAATCGCCTCTTCATAATTGGCGGCCCTGAAGGACTGGACGCCTTTGTTGAGTTGATCGCGGGCCTTGAGTTTGTTGCAGCCGGCTGTGCTCAGTAGTAGTGCTGCGACGGCCACTACCGTCACGAGTCGTGCGGTCCTGTTCATCTTTTGCTGCTCCCTTACCGGAGTCAAAAATTTTTCCTACGTCAGAGGAAGAAACTCATGGGGACGCGCGGCTGGCCGCCCATCCCCATTTCTGAGGAGTTCTTGTTACTGTCCTGCTTCGATCTTTGCCGTAATCAAACCAATCCTGTCGATCACGTTGGTGCCCCGGGCAATGTCAATTACCTGGGCCACGTTTTGAAATTCAACTTCTGGATCGCCTTTTACAAACATCACGCGTTCCGCGCGCGTTTTAAAGATGTCAGTCAGGCGGGTCTGGAGATTTTCCAGCTCCACGTCTTCCTGATTGATCCTATATTTCACTTTGCCGCCTTCCTGCATTACCTGGACCACGACCGTACGATCGGTCTGGGTTTCAGGCTGGTGCGGGGGAGGAGGCTGCGGAACCAGCGCTTCAAGCCCTTTCGGCGTCAGCGGTGTGATGACCATGAAAATAATCAGCAGCACCAGCAAAACGTCGATCAGCGGCGTTACATTGATATCGGCGGTCTGTCCGCCGCCACCGCCAGTTGTCATTGACATAAATTAATCCCCTCGTTTACCTGGTTCAGACGTACAAGGTTCAGTTACTGTGGAGGCTTGGGAGCAGTCGGGTTCTGTTTTTGCTCCGTCAGAAGTCCAACCTGATCAACGCCCGCAGAGCGGACATCGTCCACCACTTCCACCACTGCCTTGTACTTGGCGCGCGCATCGGCCTTCACAAATACCTGTTTGTTCGTGCGCGAAGACACCTTGTCTTTTACCTTCAGAGTCAACTCTTCAGGCGTTACGGTCTGCGTGTCCAGAAAAACTTTTCCGTCCCGCATGACTGCGACAATTACAGCGTCTTCCTTGTCGGCATCAGGCATGGGAGCCGGATTGTTGGCTTTGGCCAGATCTACTGACTGGCCCTTCTGGAGCATGGGGGTGATTACCATGAAGATAATCAATAAAACCAGCATAACGTCCACCATTGGTGTCACGTTAATATTGGAATTTACCTTTGCCCCTTCATTGCGAACATTAATGGCCATTGATCCGCTCCCGGCTTACCGCCGCACCGTGGCAGTCCGTTTCAAGAAGTAGTCAACCAGCTCGCTGGATGAGTTGTCCATTTCCACGTCAAACGCTTCCACTTTGCCGGTGAAAAAATTGAACATCATAACGGCCGGGATAGCTACGAACAGTCCCAGAGCGGTGGTCACCAGCGCTTCAGAAATGCCGCCTGCTACCGCGCCCAGACCGGTGGCCTTCTGCTCAGAAATCTTTTTGAAGGCGTTAAGAATACCGATAACCGTTCCGAACAGTCCCACGAACGGCGCCGTGGAGCCGATGGTGGCAAGTCCGCCCAGGCCACGCTTCAATTCAGCGTGAACAATGGCTTCAGCCCGTTCCAGGGCGCGCTTGCTGGCTTCAATCTGCTCGCCAGGGATTTCCGTGGATTCGCCGTGCGCCTTGAATTCCTGCAGGCCAGCGGTAACAACCTTGGCCAGATGGCTCTTTTTGTTGCGCTCGGCTACGCGGATAGCTTCATCCAGTTTGCCTTCACGCAGTGCGCCGGCAACGACCGGGGCGAACTGGCGAGACTGTTTGCGGGCCGCGCTGAAGGCGATGTAACGGTCAATCATCACACCGATAGACCAGGCCGACATAATGAATAGAACGCATACGACGATCTGGGCGACCCAGCTCATCTGCTTCCACAAGTGGATCGGATCCCAGCCGATATTGGAATCGTCGGCAGCAGCCTGGAAAAGCCAGAATGCGAGCACGTGCGCTTTGGCGACCATGAGAGTTGCAATGTTTGCGAAAAGCATGAGTTTAAGTTTTCCTCCTCAGAACTTTATAAAGAACTTTTATTTGCCAGAAGCCTGCCCTCGAAAGAGCTGGCTGAAAAATGGAGAACAGTGCCACAAAAGACGGTCTTTTCACCCCAGGGTCTAAAGACTTGCCGAATGTTGGCTCAACTGCTCTTTGCTGCAAACTACTTACATGTGGAACTGGACTCTAACCTGTGTTTCCACTTCCACCGGATCGCCGTTCAAAATATAGGGCTTGTACCGCCACTGCTTCACGGCATCCATTGCAGCCTGGATAAGAATCGGATTCCCCGAAACGGCCCGTAGGTTTTCGATGACTCCAGTCTTGCTTATAGTTGCCTGCAGGATCACGTCACCCTGAATATGAGTCATACGCGCCATGGGCGGATATGTGGGCGTAACGTCATGGGTCTTAAGACCTTCCATAACGCCGGACGAGATGCGCTGCTTCTGGGGTGTGGCCACTTTGGGCGCAGGGGTGGTTGAACCGATAATGCCACCAATCACACCGCTGGAAGAACCACCCGGAACGCCTCCCACTACACCACCGACGATGCCGGAGGGCTGAGGCGCTTCTTCTTCCGTGATCATTTTCACGACTTTGGGAATCTTGGTAGGCGTACGCAGCGCGCCATCCACAATTTCACTCACTTTTTGAACGTGCTGAATCTGCGGCGCGGCCGGTGGAGGCGGTGGGGGTGGAGGCGGCGGAGCGACCAGCCACGTTGTGAGCTGCCCTTTGGGCAGGGCCTCAGTAAAAATAAGGGGCAGTAATACCAGAAAACCCACAAGACCCAACTGAACTACCGTTGAAATCAACCCAGTCCACTTCTGGTTGGTCTTAATTCTGCCGCCGGATTCCATCAGGCTGTCTTCAAACATGCCTTTTCTCCAATCCTAGGGGGACTCGTGATACTTAAATTGGACACCGGGACTGCCTGTTTTGCTCCCAAAAACCGGAAAATATTATCCGGCCCTATACTTTCACGCGAACTTTGCCTTTCGCGCCGGTAGCAGGCAATGCTGCTGAACCTCGTCCTGTCTTGCTGGTTCGCCAATCCGTATAAGCCACCAGCATTGGGGCCGCCACGGCAATGGACGAATATGTGCCTATTAGGATGCCAACTACCAGGGCGAAGGAGAACCCATGGAGCACTTCTCCGCCAAAAAGATACAACGAGAGCACAGTTAAGAAAGTCAGCCCGGAGGTTAGAATCGTCCGGCTCAGGGTCTGATTGATGCTTTTATTTACGATCTCTGACAGGCTTTCCCGCCGCATGATCTTTACGTTTTCCCGGATACGGTCAAACACCACAATGGTGTCGTTCATTGAGTATCCAACCAGCGTGAGAATCGCGGCGATAACAGTAAGGGTTATCTCCTGGTTCGTCAAGGAGAACGCGCCCACGGTGATTAAAGTATCGTGAAAAACCGCCACCACGGCGGCTACGCCGTAGATAAGTTCAAAACGGAACCACAGGTAAACCAGCATGGCCAGCAGTGAGAATCCCACGGCCATGGTGGCCTGTCGTCTCAACTGGCCTCCCACCTGAGGACCAACGGTATCACCGCCACGCACGCCAAAATTGCTGGCACTGAAGTCCTGTTTCAGAGCGTCCAGCGCCGGGTCAGGGATGGCGCCTTTCAGGTCGTCCATGCTCCGCAGCACTCCGCCTTTGACTAGATCGCGCACATTCAGCACATCACGCGCAATTTTGTCATAGTCGGCCGGAGCGGCATGCATGGGATCTCTGGTCAGCAGCGCGCCGCGCACCGCGGAAAAGCCAATCCGGTCACTGTTGTTGATGTTCTGCTTGCCCGCGACTGCGTTCGTTTCCAGCGCGTTGATGATCCCAACCTTGCCTTTATCCAGGTCGGCTTCGCTGGTCTCTTTCAAGTCCAGTTTGATCACCACTTCATTGCTGCTGGCTTCGCCAAAACGCTGGATCACCGCATTATGCAATCCGGCCTTGTCCAGGTCGGAGCGAATGGCGGGAATTTTTGGGGTATCCACGAATTTCACATATACCAGTGTGCCGCCGCGGAAATCCACGCCCAGCGGAATGCCGTGCCAGAACAACATGGAAAGAATGCCAGCTACGCTGAATACCAGCGAGAAGCTGAGGAAGTACCATTTCTTGCCGAGAAAATCGATATTTGTATTGCGAAAAAATTCCACTGTTTTTTGACCTTTTGAGCTAGATGCTTAAAGCTTCGCCTCGCCCCTTGCGGCTGAGGACAGCATCGAAAATTACGCGTGAAACAAAAACTGCCGTGAACAGATTGGCCAGCAAACCGAAAATCAGCGTAAGACCAAAGCCGCTGACCGGCCCTGTGCCCACAAAGAACAGAATGATGGCGGAAACAATCGTGGTGACGTGGGTATCCAGAATGGTGGTCCAGGCGCGATCAAAACCCTGATCAACCGCCGCCGCAGGGGCCTTCCCGCTGCGCAATTCTTCCCTGATGCGCTCAAAAATCAGCACATTGGAATCCACGCCCATACCTACCGTTAAGATCACACCTGCAATTCCCGGCAGCGTGAGCACAGCGCCAAAGAAGCCCATGAAACCCAGCAGAATCACCAGGTTCAGGATCAAGGCCAGATCAGCATTGATGCCCGCTCCACGGTAGTAAACCAGCATGAAGATCAGAACGGCTGCCATGCCGGCGATCGCCGCATTTACACCGGCACGAATGGAATCCGCACCCAGCGCCGGACCAACCGTACGTTCGGTCAGATAGTGCAAGCTGGCTGGCAGAGCGCCCGAGCGCAGCAACATCGCCAGGTCCTTTGCGCTTTCCTGCGTGAAGCCGCCTTCAATAATTCCGCTGTCGCCAATTTGCCCGTTGATGGAGGGCGCAGTGATGACCTGGTTGTCCAGAACAATCGCCAGATTGCTGGGATCAGCGCTGTCTTTGCTGTGCGCCGCGGTGAATAGAGAAAATTTCTTTCCCGCCGCAGACGTCAGATAAAAGTTGACGATCGGCTCATTGGTATCTGATTTGTTGCCCGGATCCGCGCTGCGGATATCCGTGCCGCTGACCACTGGAACGCGGCTGACAATCGTAAAGCCGCTGTCCTGCCCGCCTTTTGGCTTGTTCGGCATCACCACAGCGTTTGCGGGCAAAACACCCTGATGTGCCTGCAACGCAGCCTGTTCCGTGGGATAAGCCGTGCCATGGTCCAGCGCTTCACGCAGCTCAAGACGCGCCGTGGACTTAAGAATTATCTTCACGCGGCCGGGATCGTCAACGCCCGGCAGTTGAACAAGAATCTGGTTGTCGCCCAGGCCGTTTTTCTGGATCACAGGCTCGCTCACACCCAGGCTGTCCACGCGGTTGCGAATGGCTTCAATCGATAATTCCAGCGTGCGGTCTTTCAAGTCTGTCAGAATCTGCGGCTTCATGGTCATAGTTATGCTGTTGTCAGCACCGCTGGCCACGTCATAGTCCGTCAAATGGTCCGAGATAATACCGCGCACAGTGGAAGACGCATCAAGAGAAACGCCTTTAATGGCAATCTTTTCCGGCTGGTTATCCAGCTTGGCGATGTCGGCGTACGTGACCTTGGCTTTTTGCAGCTCGTCGCGCAGAACTTCAATTGCATGGTCAGATTGTGCGCCCACGGCGTCGTTCACCATTACCTGAAGAATCAGGTGGGTCCCACCCTTTAAATCAAGCCCAAGGTGGATCTTCTCCAGCAGGGCTTCTTTCAGCCCCTGCCCGCTGAAACTTTTGGGAATGCCCAGCATGCCGTAAATAAAAATCAGCAGGATGGCAATAATGATTCCGGTTTTTATAAGTAAATTTTTCTGCATGTTCTTGAATGTCGCTTCTCTTACGCTGGTTTTTTCTCTTGTTCGTCTTCGCGATTGATGGAAACAATCGATGTCTTGGCAATTTCAAGCCGCAAATTGTCCGGGGGCACGCGCAGGTGCATGGAATCGTCTTTCAGAGCGATCACAATGCCGCGAATCCCCCCGCTGGTGGTCACGCGGTCGCCCGTCTTCAGGCCGTTTAAAACTTCCTGCCAGCGCTTGGTTTTGCGCTGCTGAAAATAAAACGTTCCAAAGATAAAAAGCAAGGGCAGGAGCAGGAAGATACCCAGGCCTCCGCCTGCGGAGCCTTGCAACAGAAGAAAGCTGATCGCGTTGTTTACCATTTGCTGCTCGTCATTTTGCTGCTCATCATA
>DASZMF010000980.1:0-9836 GCA_035552035.1 Candidatus Angelobacter sp. | reverse complement strand
CGATGGCCGGAATGGATGGACGCCAGTTGCTGCAAAAGATCAAAAGCCGCAACGCCAGCGCGGGGATTCCTGTGATGCTGATGGCCAGCAAGACGGACATTAATGAAAAGCTGAAGGCCGTGCAGGATACGGTGGAAGATTTTATTGAGAAGCCTTTCTTCCTGAAGGAAGCGGTAGCCAAGATCAAGAAAGTTGTTGATAAAATCTCGCTCGAGAAAATGGCGCGCGAGGCGCCGGGCGAATCCGTACTGCGCGGCAGTTTGGCGCAGATGAATGTGCTGGATCTATTGCAATCGCTCGATATGGGCCGCAAGACCTGCGCGCTTACGCTGACCAACAACGGCGAGCAATGCAAGATGTACTTTACTGACGGCCAGATCAACCACGCGATTTACGGTGACTTAAAAGGCGACCCGGCAGTTTACAAGGTGATCACCTGGACCGCGGGAAGTTTTGAGATTGATTTTGCCGGCAGCAGCAGCGAGCAAACGATTACGCAGTCCTCACAGGGCTTGTTGCTGGAAGGCTTGCGCATGATGGATGAATCCAATCGCGACACCGAAGAAAACGTGCTGGAAGCCTAAGCGAAGCCGGTGAGCGATCCTTCTGCAAAAACCGCCGCTGTGCTGACCATCAGCGATTCTTCTTATCTGGGAAAACGGGAAGACATTTCCGGACCAGAGATTGTGCGCCAGTTGGAAGCGGCAAACTTTAAAGTGATTCACGCTTCTGTACTGCCGGATGAACAAGATGCCATCACCGCCCGGCTGATTGAATGCTGTGAACGAATGCGGCTGGTAGTAACAACAGGTGGAACAGGCATTGCCGCCAGAGACGTTACTCCGGAAGCTACGCTGGCTGTGATTGAACGGCGCATTGTGGGCGTGGAAGAAAAGATGCGCCTGGATGGCACAAAGAAGACGCCTTTTGCCGCGTTAAGCCGCGGCGTTTGTGGGGTTCGGGGAAAGACGCTGTTGCTGAACCTGCCGGGAAGCCCGACAGCGGCTGTGGAGTCATTGCAGGCAGTGATTGAGATTTTGCCGCATGCGCTGGATCTGCTGGATGGCAAGACCGAACATTAATTTTGTCGCTGCGCTCCAATCCCGCTTAGGCAGTTTTCAGTTATTTGAGTGAAATCAGCGCTTGAGGCAGGGCGGTCCGGCGCGCAAGTCGGGCCGGACCGCTGGCGCGAAAATAAAAATGACGCCTTAGCGGCGTCATTCTCTGTTCTTTGAAAACTTTGGGGGAGGCTTACGCGTCTGCCGTGACTTCTGGGAATTTCAGCTTGCTCTTGGAAAGCGCTTTGTTGAGCAGATCTTCAATTTCCACTTCGTCAGTATTTTTTGACATTGCCAGCTCGGTGACCAGAAGATAGCGCGCTCGATCCAGCATTTTCTTTTCGCGGAAGGAGAGTGGCTTATCTTTGGCCAGCAGCAACAGGCTTTTCAGCACCACGGCAACTTCCAGCAATGAGCCAGTACGCATTTTGTCAGAATTTTCTTTGAAGCGGAATTTCCAGTCGGTATTGTTGTCACACTCGCCGTCAGTTAAAAAAGTGATGATTTTGTTGACTTCACCGTTTTTTACCACCGGGCGCAGGCCGACCATGCCAACGTTATTAAAAGGCACTTCCACCTTTAAACTGCTGGCTTTGATTTTGAGAAGATAGAATTTGTGAACGTTAGGGCCGATCGTGCGACTGCTGATCTGTTCAATGATCCCGACGCCGTGGTTTGGATAAACTACTTTGTCACCAATTTGAAAGTTTAACTGAGCATTCATGAAACACCTTGGTGGGACATTCTGCGGGGAGCAACAGACAGAAAACATTATAAACTTTTTATCAATCTTTAGCAATCATTATTGTCTGAGGGGGCCGGTTGGCTGGAAAATATTTTAGAATTTGCCCTCAACAGCCGGTTAACGTATTCAGGCTGAAAGGTTTATAATTGCCATTCGCAGGCCCGCGGACTTTGAGCCAGAGGAGCATTCTCCCAGAAATATGCCAGAACATATCAAAAGAAAGCTGGAAGAGGAGATTCGCGTCCTGGAGCATGAGCTCACCCACGAGCTGCCTAAAGAGATTAAAAAAGCCGTGGCCATGGGCGATCTCAGCGAGAACGCTGAATACCACATGGCCAAGCAGCGCCAGGAGTTTGTAAACGCCCGCCTGGGCCAGCTGAAAAAACGCATGGCTGAGCTGGCGCTGGTGAATATGACGAATATCCCCAAAGACCGCGTGGCCTTTGGCTCCAAGGTAAAAGTCTTTGACAATACCAAGGAAGAGGAAATTATCTACACGCTGGTCACGAGTGAAGAAACTGATGTGACCAAGGGGCTGATCTCCACAACGTCGCCCATTGGAAAATCTTTGATGGGCAAAAAAGTGGGCGATACTGCCACCGTGGTTACTCCGAATGGCAACCGGGAACTGGAGGTCCTGCAGCTGACCACCATTCACGACGTGGCCTCATGACCTGGACCGGCGCCTTTGGGCGGGCTTGCCGAGTGCTGCTTTACGCGATTGTGCGCGGTCTTGCGCTCACACGGATATCGCCCAACGTACTCACGTTTATTGGGCTGGTCATTAACACGATTGCCGCCATTCTGTTTGGCTTTGCCAACACTACAAATTATTCGCGCATGTTTCTCTATGCCGGACTGGTGATTATTGGCGCAGGCATTTTTGACATGGTCGATGGCCGAGTAGCCCGCGCCACCGGGCAGGTCACAACCTTCGGCGCATTTTTTGATTCAGTGATTGACCGCTATAGCGACGTGGCTCTGTTCTTCGGCTTGCTGGTTTATTACGCGCGCGGCAATCATTTTTTCTATCTGGTATTAGTCGCGTTTGTGATGGTCAGTTCCGTGATGGTGAGTTACACGCGCGCCCGCGCTGAATCTTTGATTGGATCCTGCAAGGTTGGGTTCATGGAGCGTCCGGAGCGCGTGGTGCTGGTGATTATTGGAGCGCTGTTTGCCCATTGGGGCGCAATGGCTCCTGTACTATGGGTGCTGGCCGTGCTTTCAACCACCACCATTATTCATCGCATTTCTTACACCTATCAGCAGACGCGCATCATTGACCTGAAAGCCGCTGAAGCAGCCGCGCAGCAGCAGTTGGCTGCAGAAGCCAAGACGGAAACCGCCAAGCCGCAGCCCCAAAAAGGGCAGGGCTCGCAGCAGATTCCGTCGTTCAACTAACTCGCATCATTTACAAAAAGGCAGGTTTCCCTCATGAGCACTCGCTCCGTCGTTGTGCTTCTTTTTTTGATCGTTATGGCACTGACTTCTTCCAGCGTTGCAGCAATCTCTGATCCGGTTCGCGTAGAGCAAGGCCTGCTTACCGGCGCAAACGGCGACTCCGCTGATGTGCGCGTCTATCGCGGTGTTCCGTTTGCCGCTCCGCCGGTTGGCGAGTTGCGATGGAAAGCGCCGCTGCCGCCGGCAGCATGGCAGGGCACACGTCAGGCTACTGAATTTTCCAGCGCCTGCTGGCAGACGCAATATTCTTCGGCGGCGGCCATCTACCAGGCTCCGCTTCCCAAGTTGAGTGAAGATTGCCTGTACCTGAATGTCTGGACGCCGGCGAAATCAGCCAAAGATAAGCTGCCTGTGATGGTCTGGATTCACGGCGGAGCATTTACTCGCGGCTCCGGCAGTTCGCACTCTTATAACGGTGAAATTCTGGCGCGCAAAGGCGCTGTGATTGTGACGATTAATTACCGCCTGGGAATTTTTGGATTCTTTGCGCATCCTGAATTGAGCGCCGAATCGGAGCACCACGCTTCCGGCAATTATGCTCTGCTTGACCAGATTGCGGCACTGCAATGGGTACAGAAAAACATTGCGGCCTTCGGTGGTGATCCCAGCCGCGTGACGATCTTTGGTGAGTCTGCCGGTTCGTGGGCCGTAAACGCCCTGATGGCTAGTCCAGTGGCGAAGGGCCTGTTTCAGCGGGCTATCGGCGAGAGCGGCGGTACGTTCTCTCCCATGAAGACGCTGGCGCAGGCGGAAAAAGATGGCGAGAAGCTGGCGGCTTCTTTGACATCCGCGACTGGCGCAGATGCAAAAGATGCTAACGGGCAGCGTGCAGCAGCGAAAGATGGCGCTGCTAATACTTTAAAAGCTTTGCGCGCCAGGTCTCCCGAAGAGCTGCTAAAGATTGCTGACAACGAGCTCGCACGCACGATTGTGGATGGCTGGGTGCTACCTCAGCAGATTGCTACGATTTTTTCGCAGGGCAAACAAAACGACGTGCCTATTATCGTCGGCTACAACTCAGATGAAGGCACCACGCTGGCGCCACAAGGAGCGAACCTGAAGGCCATGATGTTTACCATGGGCGTCAATCAGCGCTATGGCGCGCAGGCCGAGCAGATGTTGAAGATTTATCCAGCTGGCTCTGACGAACAGGCAGTTACGTCATTTTACTCGGCGTACCGTGACCAGGCCTTTGGCTGGGAGATGCGCACATGGGCACGAATGGCCACCAAAACCGGCCATCAACCAGCTTACATGTACTACTTCAGCCACCGGCCTCCGGGACCACAGAGCGCCAAGCTGCGCGCTTTTCATGCGTCTGAAATTGCTTATGTCTTTGGCACCTTTGTGTGGCCGTTTCCGTGGGAAGATGCTGACAGAAAACTCAGTGACGCCATGACCAGCTATTGGGTGAACTTTGCCACCACGGGCAATCCGAATGGCGGAAGCCTGCCGAAGTGGCCCGTTTATAACGCCAAGGACGATCAGTCGCTGGAGTTTGGCGACCAGATTTCTGTACGCTCTGAAATTAACAAAACCGGCTTGGATTTCTTTGACAGCTTTTATCAATCGCTGGCAGCAAAGGCGGCAACACAAAAGAGTGATGCGCCGGCTGCAAAGTAAAGCTAGTGTCGGCCAGTACGAAGTTATTTGATCACTGGCTAGCCGCTGAGTAATTTTGTAATCGACGACCGTTAGTCAGCGATGACCAGAATAAAAGCCAGGCCGTCATAACCTTTATTGCCTACGGTTTGAATCGCTGTTGTGCTCACGTGTTTTTCTGCCGCTAGCACTTCGTTGAACTTCCTGATGCCCTGCACGCTCTCGTCTGTGCTTTTGGGATCTGTGACTTCACCTTTACGAACCACGTTATCGGCGATGATCAGCGTTCCCCGCCGCGCCAGTTTGAGAGACAACTTTAGATATTCGGAGTAACCCTGCTTGTCCGCGTCGATAAAGATAAGATCAAACGGTCCGCCTTTTTCTGAGATCAACTTCTGCAGCGAGTCGGCTGCTGGGCCTAATCGGATTTCTGCATTCTTAACGCCAGCGCGATCCAGATTCCCTCGCGCCACTTCCGCATGTTTGGGATCAAGCTCCAGCGAAATCAGCTGGCCATCTGCCGGCAAAGCGCGGGCCAGCCAGATGGTGCTGTATCCGCCCAGTGTTCCGATCTCCAGAATTTTGCGCGCTCCCTGCACGCGGGCCAGCAGGTGCAGCAGCTTGCCTTGCGTGGCTGAGACGCTGATAGCCGGAAGTCCCGCGGCTGTACTGGCGGCTTGCGCGGCTTCCAGCGCAGAATCTGGCGGAATAAAAAGATCGGCAATGTAGCTGTCAACGGCTGTCCACTGTTCTTGCCCCATAAATGCACCTCAGTTTTTATTGTGTCATAACTGATTGAAATGAATGCAGTAAGAGGCAAATGCTTTCTGCCACCCATATTTTACTTGACCTGAGCATCGCGATGCGCGATTATTTGAACACGTTCAACAATAAGAAAGCGGGCACTTATGCCATCTTCTGAGAGACATTTCGCGCGCAAGCTGCGCATCGTAATTCCCGGCGGCAGCGGACAGATTGGGCATGTTCTGGCGCGGCGCTTCCACGAGCAAGGCCATGATGTAACTGTGTTTTCACGGCAAACTGAATCAGTGGCATGGCACACGCTGCCGTGGAATGGGCGCGATTTGGGAGATTGGGCCAAGGCCATCGACGGTGCTGACATGGTGATCAATCTGGCTGGACGAAATGTGAACTGCCGTTACACACCCGCCAATCGCAAAGAGATCATGGATTCCAGAATTCTTTCCACGCGGGTGGTAGGGCAGGCCATTGCTCAGGCGGCAAAACCGCCAGCTCTTTGGATGAACGCCAGCACCGCAACTATTTATCGCCACGCATTGGATCGCGCAATGGATGAATCCACGGGAGAATTAGGCGGCAATGAAGCAGATGCCCCCTCAACATGGCGCTTCAGCATCGAAGTGGCAAAAAGCTGGGAAGCAGAACTCTTTTCCACTGCGACTCCCGCTACGCGCAAAATTGCCTTGCGCAGCGCCATGATCATGAGCGCAGACAAAGATGGAATCTTTGACACCTTGCTCAAGCTGGTGCGTGCAGGTCTCGGCGGCAAAGCGGCTTCAGGCGAACAATTTATTTCCTGGATTCATGCCAATGACTTCGTACGCGCCATTGATTTTCTGATTGAGCATGAAGAGCTGGATGGCTGCGTGAATCTCTGCTCACCCTGCCCGATGTCCAACAAAGATTTCATGAGCACGCTGCGCAAAGCCTGGGGGACGCGCATTGGTTTACCCGCAACTCAATGGATGCTTGAACTGGGAGCCATCTTCCTGCGCACTGAAACCGAATTGATTCTCAAAAGCCGCCGCGTTGTTCCGCAGCGGCTGCTGGAAGCAGGCTTCACATTCAATTTTGCCGACTGGACAGCCGCTGCCAGTGATCTAGTCAAACTGTGGCGGAAGAACCATACTCGCGTATAGCTTATTTCGCTGCCACCACTTCCCGTTCGTGATGGCTTTTCTTGCTGACCGTTGCAGTGTCAATCACCAGTTTGGCAATTCGTTCGCGATGGAACGTGGCATCGCCTAGCATGGTTTCAGAAGCCTTGGCACGTCGATAATAAAGATGCAGATCATTTTCCCAGGTAAAGCCCATGCCGCCATGCACCTGTATGCCGCGATTGCCCACCGTGCGCGATGCATCACTGGCATACATTTTGGCCACAGAGACAGAAGCCGCGGCGTCCGGCACATTTTCTTCCAGCGCCCACGCCGCATAGTAAACGGCCGAGCGCGAACTCTCCGTTTCCAGATACATGTCCGCGCAGAGATGCTGCACTGCCTGGAAAATACCAATCGGCTTGCCAAACTGTTTGCGCGTCTTGGCATAAGCCACCGTCAATTCAAGCGACCGCTGCATGCCGCCGACCATTTCCGCACTCACCGCAGCCGTGGCAACATTCAGGGCATTGGCCAGGTTCTTGATGTTGCCCAGCAGTTCCGCCGGCGTGTTTTTGAACTCGATGGAATAAATCTTTCGCGCCAGATCCATTCCCTTCATCGGCGAGATGCTCATTCCCGCGGCTTTGGCTTCGACGGCATAAACGCCATCGCGCGCAACCACGATAATGAAGTCGGCAACAGCAGCGTCCGTGACGAACAATTTTGTGCCCGTCAGCTTGTTGCCAGTCGCAGAAATCGTAAGGCTCGCCGGATCCCAGCTGCCAGCAGCTTCCACCAGCGCCACGGTGGAGCGCGCCTGACCGGCGGCAATCTGGCCCAGATATTTTTTCTTCTGCTCACCGTTCGCGCAGGCATCAATCACTGCACCAGCCAGCGCCACCGTAGAGAAAAATGGTCCTGGCAGCAGCGAGTATGCTGCTTCTTCCATCAACAGGACCAACTCCACTTTGCCCAGACCCATGCCGCCAAACTCTTCCGGCGTGATGATTCCGGTAAATCCCTGCTCAGCCAGCTTGGTCCACAGGGCCGCGTCATAAGCGGTTTCAGTTTCCGTAGCTTTGCGCACAGCGGCAATCGGGCATTCGCCCGCGAAGAATTTATGCGCCGTGTCTTTGAGTATCTGCTGGCTTTCCGATAATCCAAATTGCATGGTGGTCTCCCGTATGCTTTCTCGTCAGTTCAAAAACCTTTTGAAACACAGAGGAACAGAGGCAGCAGAGGAATTAAAGATCGGATGATCGGGGAATCGGGTGATCCGGTGATCGGAAAACCAGGTGATCTAGAACCTAATCAGTTTTTAGCCACCTAAACTGCCGACGTCTAGACTGCCCCAAAAATCCTCAGCTTACTCCTTTCCTCTGTGTTTCAAGGTTTTGCTTTTACTAATTACTAATTGCTAAGTGCTTCTTCTCAATAACTCTTTGGCAATCCCAGAACAAAATGCCCAATGATATTGCGCTGAATTTCTGACGTACCTGCTTCAATCGTGTTGCCGCGGCTGCGCAGATAGCCATACGCCCACATGCCGTTATCGATGGCGTGCGAATCACCGGCTTCGAGCTGTCCATACGGGCCAAGCAATTCCTGCGCAATCTGCTGGAAGCGCTGGTTCAGTTCACTCCAGAAAATCTTCTGGATCGAGCCTTCTGGCCCCGGCACGCCCGTGGCACTGATGCGGCTGAAGGCGCGCATCTGGTTGCAGCGCATGATTTCAATTTCCGCATAGCACTGCGCCAGCTTTTGCCGGATGATTGGATCTTCGGCTGCCGGCTTGCCATTGCGCTCCAGCGTTTTTGCCAGATCAATCAACCGCTCCATGTTTCGCCGATAGGTAATCTGCAAGCCTGCGCCAAATGTTCCGCGCTCATGCATGAGCGTTCCCATGGCCACGCCCCAGCCTTCATTCACCTTGCCCACTACGTTGGTCACGGGCACACGCACGTCATGAAAAAAGATTTCGTTGAATTCAGTTTCGCCCGTCATCTGGCGCAGCGGACGCACATCGACGCCCGCGCTCTTCATGTCCACCAGCAGCACAGTCATACCTTTGTGCTTGGGAACATCTGGATCCGTGCGCACCACAAGCTCGCACCAGTGCGCGGCCCAGCCATAGCTGTTCCAGACTTTTTGTCCGTTCACTACATAGTGATCGCCATCGAGCTTGGCTTCACAGCGGACGTTCGCCAGATCAGAGCCTGCATCCGGCTCAGAAAATCCCTGGCACCAGATTTCTTCCGCGCTCAAGATTTTTGCCAGATGCCGCTTCTTCTGCGCCTCAGAACCATATGCGATGATCGTCGGCCCAATAATGCCAAGCCCCAGCACATTGGCCAGCGGAGGCGCGGAAGCCAGCGCCATCTCCTGCCAGAAGACCACCTGCTCCATGAGGCTCGCGCCGCGGCCGCCATATTCCTTGGGCCATGAGATGCCTGCCCAGCCGCCTTCATACAGCTTGCGCTGCCAGCGCTTGAGATATTCAAAGCGCACTTCCATCGACTCTTCGCGGCGCTCGTCCCAGTCTGTGGGCGCGTTGGCGGTTAGCCATGTGCGTAGTTCGTCGCGAAATTTAATTTCATCGGGGCTCAGGTTCAGGTCCATGGTTCCTCCGGATCAACTTGCGCAGACGCGTGTTTCATGGCGCCATGCTTAAGAGACGCCTTGCTTAAGCAAAAATGAATAGCCATTCATTTTGGCGACACAAGTTTACATGGTTCGCGGCTCTTATGCTTGATTTGAAAAGAGATTCGGTGGACGAATCAGTCTGACTTCGCCATATGAATGATCGGCAGAGTAATTTCGCCTTCCAGTGGAACCTCCAGCCGCTCGATTGCGACGTACCCGCGCTGCTGAAAAAGCTTCACGCCAGTGAGCGTAGCTCCCATTTCAAAGCGCGTGAAGCCGGCTGCACGCGCTGCATTCTCACAGGCATCAAGTACCAGCGTACCAATGCCGCGCCGCGCCCAAGCAGGGTGCACAAAGAATGCGCGTATCTTCGCTGCATCAGTACGCGGATCGAGTAGATCGTCTTGCCGATCTTTATTCTGCCGATCTTTATTCTGCCGATCTTTATTCTGCCGATCTTTATTC